>JAGWSE010000178.1 GCA_028869395.1 Alphaproteobacteria bacterium
GTAGGTCACCTCATGCCGGAAAGTGCGTTCCATTGCGCCATCCACCCCCGGTAGAGACACTGGCGCCTTGAATGCGAGGAATCAAACCGACTGGCCCGATCGCATCAGATCCAGTGACGGCCATCACCGGATCGTCCGGCGTCCGTCAGGGCCTAGGTGTGTTTGCTACATAATACCGGGAAAGCGACCCAGGCGCCGGTCAGCCCTCGAACCCGCGCACCACCTCGAGAACGGCCTCGCCATAGCGGGCGAGCTTGGACTCGCCGACGCCGTTCAGGCGAACGAGCGCGGCGCGCGTACCCGGCCGGGCCGCTGCGATCTCGGCCAGGGTGCGATCCTGGAAGATCACGTAAGGCGGCACGTGCTGCGCCTTGGCAACCGAGGCGCGCCAGGTCCTGAGCGCCTCGAAGAGAGAGCGATCGTGGATGGGCAGGGCGGCGGCCGTCTCGCCCTTGCGGCGGCGTGTGCGGCCCGCGGGCGCCGCTGCGTCGATGCGCCTGCGCATGGCGATACGCCGTTCGCCGCGAAAGACGGCGCGCACCGCCTCGGCGTCGCCGACGCCGACCAGCGGACGGCCGTCGTTCGGATCCTCGCGGAGCAGGCCTTCGAACAAGAGCTGTTCGGCCAGGTCGCGCCACTCCGCGGCGGTGAGTTCGCCGCCGATCCCGAAGGTGGAGAGTGAGGCCTCGTGCTCGGTCACGTCCTTGGTCTTGCCGAGCAGGTGGTCGACCAGGCGGCCGCGCCCCACGCGGCCGCCCAGCCGGTGGGCCGCCGAGAGCGCCTTCTGGGCGGCCTCGGTCGCATCGGTGGTCTCGACCTTGCCCTGGCAGAGGTCGCACTGCCCGCACGGCTCGACGCCGTCTTCGCCGAAATAGCGCCGCACGGCCGCCGCGCGGCAGCCGACGCCGTCCAGAAGGGCGTAGAGCTGGCGGACCTTGCGGACCTGCACCTGCTTCACCTGCTCGTCCACGTCGCGCTCGGCGATGCGGCGCAACGCCCAGGCCATGTCTGCGGCGCCGTAAAGCGTGATGCCCTCGGCGGGATCGCCGTCGCGGCCCGCCCGGCCGATCTCCTGCCAGTAGGCCTCGATGGAGGCCGGCGGATCGGCGTGGATGACGAAGCGCACGTCCGGCTTGTCGACGCCCATGCCGAACGCGATGGTCGCCACCATCACGGCGGCGTCGGCTTCCAGGAATTGCTCGAGGCGCGCGTCGCGCGCCGAGCGCTCCAGGCCGGCATGGTAGGCGAGCGCCGGGACACCGGCGGCGCGAAGCGATTCGGCCAGCCGCTCCGTCCCTTCCCGCGAGCCGGCGTAGACCACGCCCGAGCGGCGGGGCCGGGCCGTCACCAGTTCGACCACTCGCTTCTCCTTGCCGCCGCGTTTGCGTTCTGCGGAGAGGATCAGCTCCGGCCGCGCGAAGCTCGCCACGAACTCGGCGGCGCCGGCCAGATGCAGCTCGGCGCGGATGTCCTCGCGGGTGCGGGCGTCGGCTGTGGCGGTGACCGCCAGCCGCGGGACGGTGGGGAAAAGCTCAGCGAGCCTGCCGAGCATCCGGTATTCGGGCCGGAAGTCGTGGCCCCACTGGCTGACGCAATGCGCCTCGTCGATGGCGATGATCGAGAGCGGCGTTCGCCTCAGCCGCTCCAGCATCCAGCCCGACATCAGCCCTTCCGGCGAAACGTAGAGCAGGTCGAGCTCGCCCGCCTCGATGCGCCGCCAGGTCTCGGCCTTCGTGGTCGGATCGACATTGGAATCCAGCCGCGCGGCGGCCACGCCGGACTGCTGCAGGGCGGCGACCTGGTCGGCCATCAGGGCGATGAGCGGCGAGACGACGAGCCCCAGGCCGGGCCGCAGCAGGGCCGGGATCTGGTAACAGACGCTCTTGCCGCCGCCGGTCGGCAGAACCGCCAGCGCCGAGCGGCCGGCCAGCACCTCGGAGATCACCTCCGCCTGCCGGCCGCGGAACTCCGCGTGCCCGAACGTGCGCCTCAGGATTTCGCGCGCGGCCTCCAGCGGCGCGGGATCGGCTTCGGCGACGGCGAGGTGCATCTCCACCTTATGCCGCCGACTCGCCCTGATTGGCCATGCGACGCGGGGTTACTGCACCGCGTCGAGGCGGCTGATCGAGGCGTTCCTGCCCCAATGCGAGCCTAGGCGGTTGCGGAAGAACTCCGGCCTTTCGGCCAGAACCTCGGTCTCCAGCCACAGGCGCTTCAGGTGGCGCACCTTCCCGGCCTGCCGGTCGTCCACGTAGGCCGTTCGGCCATGCAGCACATGGTAGTTGTTGATGAACTGCATGTCGCCGGCCTGGAAATCCATGATGACCGAGTAGGTCCCGCCCTCGGCCTGCTCCTGCATCCAGGTGAGCGCCTCGATGGCCCTGTCGGTCAGGCGCGGCGCATCGTCGTGCCGCTGTGACGCGAGGATGTAGGGGCGGATCAGGCGGATGAAGAGCCGCTCGCCGTGCCGGGTGAAGACCGGCATCGGATACCAGCCCGGCCGGCCCGGCGCCTGCTCGCCGCGCGCGTCGTAGGGCTGCGGCTTGTAGAGTTCGGCCGCAAGCTCCGGCCGCTCGCGGACCAGCCGGTTGTGCAGGGCGACCGAATTGCAGACCGCCGAGAGCCCGCCCGAGACGCCGGTCTGCAGGCAGAGCAGGCCAACCAGGTCGGAACCGTCGCAGTGGAAGTCGAGGCCGATCTGGCCGAGCTCGTTGCCGCGTGCGGTGGGATCGCCGGGCTGCTTGCCCTGGTCGGTCACGTCGCCCAGCAGGTGGCCCCTGTGGTTCTGGGGCCATGGCCTTCCCAGGTGCATGCCGACGCCCCAGTAGGCGAGACACATCTCGTCGTTCGACCACCACTGCCGCGGCAGCCCGCGGATCAGCACGAAGCCGCGGCCGTTGATCAGCTCCTCCTCGATGGCCTTCAGGCGTGGGCCCAGCGTCGGCAGCGGGAAGTCCGCCTTGCTGATCTGCAGGAAGTCGTCGGACTTCCGGCGCGCCGTCGCGACGGCGGCGGCCAGTTCGTCGATCTCTGCGTCGGACAGGCGCTCGGTCCACTGCGCCGGATCCTGGACGTCCTTCGCCGTCCATTCGCACGCGGTCTCGAGCTCAACAGGGAAAAATTCGGCGCGGTCGTCGGCCATGGCCTTGCCCTCCTATTCCGCCGCCATACGCGCCGGGGCGTCCTGCGCGCCGCGCAGCAGCCGGCCCGGCAGGGCGCCGGTGGGCTCGCCGTCGCGATAGGTCACCTCGCCCGCCACCACCGTCGCCACATAGCCCTCGGCCCGCTGGATCAGCCGCCGCCCGCCGGTCGGAAGGTCGTAGGCGACTTCCGGCGCCTTCAGCTTGAGGTGGTCGTAGTCGATGACGTTGAGGTCGGCGCGGAAGCCCGCCTGCAACAGGCCGCGGTCGTACAGCCCGACCAGTTCGGCGGTGTCGCGGCACTGGGCCTTGACCATCTTCTCCAGCGGCAGCTTCGGCCCGCGCGTCCGGTCGCGCGTCCAGTGGACGAGGTTGGTGGTCGGGAACGAGCCGTCGCAGATCATGCCCACGTGGGCGCCCCCGTCGGAGAGGCCGGGCACCACGCAGTCGTGCTGCAGCATCTGGTAAGCCGGCTCCAGCGTGTTCTGCGCGTAGTTGAGAAGCGGCAGGTAGAGCATGCCGCGTCCGTTCCCCTTGCCGCCGTCGAGCAAATGGTCGAGCGCGACGGCGTAGGGATCGACGCCCCGCTCGGCCGCGATGGCGGCGATCGAGTGATCGGGCGTGGGCTCGTAGTCGGGCTCCGAGCCCATGGGATAGATGCGGTCCCACGCGCGGGCCGGCGACAGCCCCGGCGCGCGGGCGTTCTCGGCCTCTTCCGCCAGCAGGCGGGCGCGGAACTCGGGATCGCGCAGGAGGGCCACCCGCTCCGCCAGCGGCTTGTCCTTGATCGCGCGGTAGCTCGGATGGCTGCTGAAGGGATTGACCGTCAGCTCCAGGCCGAACAGCACGCCTACGGGCCGGGTCGCGACTTGCGCGCGGATCTGCAGGCCCGCGGCCTTGGCGTCCGACATCTGCTCCAGAATGAAACGCCACTGCTCGGGATCGCGCGGGCTCTGCAGAAGCGAGAACGACAGCGGCCGGCCGGAGCGCTCCACGATCCGGCGCAGCATGGCGAACTCCTCGGCCGGATCGTTGAAGTCGGACACCACCTGCAGCACGCCGCGCCCCGCCGCGGCCATGCCCATGGCGATGCCGGTCAGCTCGTCCTCGCCGGCGGTGAGTGTGGCGATCGGCGAGCCGTCGGAGGAGCGGTGGTTCAGCGTCCGCGAGGTGCCGAAGCCGATGGCGCCGGCCTCCATGGCGCGCTTGGCGATGGCCGCCATGGCGTTGATGTCGGTCTCGGTGGCGGGCTCGCGGTTCACGCCGCGCTCGCCCATCACATAGACGCGCAAGGCGGCGTGCGGCAGCTGGCTTCCCACGTCGACGTCGAACCGGCGCCTGGCCAGGCTGTCGAGGTATCCGGGGTAGCTCTCCCAGTTCCACGGCAATCCGTCGGCGAGTACGGGGAAGGGGATGTCCTCGACGCCTTCCATCAGCCGGATCAGCCGGTCGTGATCGTCCGGCCGACAGGGGGCGAAGCCCACGCCGCAGTTGCCCATGATCACGGTCGTCACGCCGTGCCAGGACGACGGCTGCATGCGCTCGTCCCAGGTGGCCTGACCGTCGTAGTGGGTGTGCACGTCGACGAAGCCGGGCGCGACCACCTTGCCCTTGGCGTCGATCTCCTCGGCGCCGGAGCCGCCGACCCGGCCGACGGCGGCGATGCGGCCGTCCTTCACCCCGACATCGGCCTCGAACGGGGCGCCGCCCGCGCCGTCCACGACCGTCCCGCCGCGGACCACCAGGTCATAGGCCTTTTCCATCGTCGCCTCCCTAAGGCGCGTCATCTTGGTTATCGGCGGTAATTAGCCGCCCGAGGACGGCTTCCGGTCAAGCGGCGATTGGACGGGCTCCGCTGTCGGAACCAAGGCCGGGTTCGCGTCCTCAGGGCACGCCAGTCACCAATCCTTCAGGGTATTCGTTCCGTGTCCATTAAGAGCTCTGGCGGAAAATGGGCGACGCGTACGACGGAGAGGGACCCGTTATGACGCCCAAGCTGCTGATCGCGGCCATGGCCGCCGTGGCGATCGCCATCGGCTTCGTGCTGCCTGGACCGCACCATACCGACGCCGCGGTGAAGGCGCAGATTCCGCTGCAGGAGATCGGCCAGAGCTGATCTGGCCAATCCGGTCCGCCCCGTCAGATCTGGCGGGCGCCGAGCGACAGTTTTCCGCTACGCTCGGCCTCGTGAGTCGCGGGCGTTTCACCTTCTACGAATTCTTCTGCGGCGGCGGCATGGCCCGGCTGGGCCTCGGCGACCGGTGGGATTGCCTGTTCGCCAACGACTTCGATCCGGTGAAGGCCGCCACCTATCGGGCAAATTTCGCGGAC
>JAGWSE010000179.1 GCA_028869395.1 Alphaproteobacteria bacterium
GGGAAGGCGTCCCCGCGGTAGAAGACCAGGCCCAGGGAGGCGGTGTGGGCGCCCAGGCCGTAGTCGGGCTTGATCGCCTTGGCCACCAGGTCGGGCCGCTGCGGCTTCACGCGCGTATCCACGTGTTGCCCCCAATAGCTGTAGGGCCAGCCGTAGAAACCTCCGTCCTTGACGCTGGTCATGTAGTCCGGCGGAACATCCGGGCCGATCTCGTCGCGCTCGTTGACGGCGGTCCAAAGGGCGCCGGTCACCGGTTCGAAATCGAGGCCGTTCGGATTTCGCAGGCCCGAGGCGAAGATGCGGCTCTTGCCCGAGGCGATGTCGTACTCCCAGATCGCCGCGCGGCCGCCCTCGGCCGCCATGCCGTTGTCGCCGACGTTAGAGTTCGAGCCAACGGTCGCGTAGAGCTTCGTCCCGTCGGGGCTGGCGATGATGTTCTTGGTCCAGTGGTGGTTGATCGGGCCGCCGGGCAGGTCGAACACCTTCTCGCCTGGCCCGGCCACGTGGGTGACGCCGGGCAGGTAGGGATAGCGGACCACCCCGTTGTCGTTGGCCACGTAGAGGCTGCTGCCGACCAGCGCCATGCCGAACGGGCGGGTCAGGCCGCTGGCGAAGACGGTGCGGGTCTCGGCCACGCCGTCGCCGTTGGTGTCCCTGAGCAGGATGATCTGGTTCGGGCTGGGCTTCTCGGCGCCGACCCGCGCCATCACGATCTTCGCTGCGAACGCCTCGAGACCATGCATGGTGTGGTCCTGTGGGCTCGGCGCGGCGGAGGCCGACTCCGAGACCAGCACGTCCCCGTTCGGCAGAACGAACGCCCAGCGCGGATGAACGAGCCCTTCTGCGAACCGCGTGACCACGAAGCCCGGCGGCGCCGTCGGGGCGGCGCCCTTGGGCCAGCCCACCGCCTTGGGCGTCTCGAACTGTGGCAGCAGGCTCCGCTGCGGTTTCGGCATCGGCGGGTTGGGGCCAAATCCGGCCAGCGGGTCGCTCGAGCCCCTTCCCGTGCAGCCGGCCAGCACCAGCGCGGCCGCCGCCGCGACCCAGATTCGTCTCATGAAATCCCCTCCCGTCCGCCGCTGACGGCGACGCTTGCGCCGCATCAAGGCGTGCAAAGGGCAAGTTGCGCAACCCTGGCCTTGGGCGCGGGTTGTTCGTCCGGGGCGAAGGACAAGACCATGAAAAAAGCCCTGCTGGCCGTCGCCGCCGCGTTCGCCCTGACCTCCTGCGCGGAGGACATGGGCGGCTATGGCCCCTACTACGGCGGCGAGATGGCCTACTACGACGGGTTCTACGGCCCCTTCTACAACGGCTACTGGGGACCCGGTGGCGACTTCTACTACGCCGACCGGGTCCATCACTTCCATCGCGACGTCGACCACCACTTCCACCACCACGATCCCGGCGCGGGTTTCCGCGGGGTGCGCACCCATCCCGGCTGGGTCGGCCACCACGGCGCGCCCGGCGGCCGAACCGGCGACCACGACAGGGATCGGCCGCACTGAGGACGTCTGACGCCTGACGCCGGGGCGCCGTTGCGCAGGCCTTCGAAACCCGCTCATGCTTGGCGCGGGAGTTCGAAACGCCATGGACCTGACGCTCACGCCCGAAATGGCGGCCTTCCGCGAGGAGGTGCGCGCCTTCCTCGCCGCCCGCCGCGACCAGTACGAAGCCGGCGCCCCGAAGGACGCCAAGGCCTGGCAGGCGCGCCTGATCGAGCACGGCTACGCCGCGCGCACGATCCCGCGTGACTACGGCGGCTACGGCGCGGAGCCCGATGTGCTGAAGGCCCGCATCATCGCCGAGGAGTTCATCGCCGCCGACGCGCCCCGCGGCATGGCCGGGCAGGGAATCTCCATGCTCGTGCCGACCCTCCTGGAGGTCGGCTCGGAGGCGCAGAAGAAGCGCTGGATCGGGCCCACGCTGCGCGGCGAGATCATCTGGTGCCAGGGCTATTCCGAGCCGGGCGCCGGCTCCGACCTGGCCAGCCTGCAGACCAGGGCGTTCGAGGACGGCGACGACTTCGTCATCTCGGGGTCGAAAATTTGGACGAGCACGGCCAAGCAGGCGCAGATGATGTTCTGCCTGGTCCGGACAGAACCCCAGGCGCCCAAGCACGAAGGCATCAGCTACGTCCTGATCCCGATGGACACGCCCGGGATCGAGGTGCGGCCGCTGAAGACCATGACCGGCCAGGCGGAATTCAACGAGGTCTTCTTCACCGACGTGCGGGTGCCGCAGTCGAACGTGGTGGGCGGGCGCGGGCGAGGTTGGTTCGTGGCCAACACCACGCTGCGCCACGAGCGCGGCATGCTGGGGGATCCGAACGCCACCGAGGCAAGGCTGAACGCGCTGATACAGCTCATGAAGAGCGAGACCGTGGGCGGGGAGCGGATCATCGACAATCCGATCTTCCGCGACCGGCTGATGCAGCTGCAGGCCCGCGTGTTCGCCATGAGGTTCAACGGCTTGCGCCTTCTGACCGCAGCGGCGAGCGGGGAGTCGCCCGGCCTCGCGGGGCTGGTCGTCAAGCTTCAGGGCTGCGAGCTCAACCACCAGGTCGCGGCGCTCGCCATCGATGCCCTGGGCGAGCTGGGCATCCTCTATCACGACGGCCCGCACCTTCGGGCCAAGGGCAATTGGCAGAGGAACTACATGTTCGACCTCGGCTTGATCATCGGCGGCGGCACGGCGCAGATCCAGAAGAACATCATCTCGGAGCGGGGTCTCGGCATGCCGCGCGAGCCCAGCCCGGCGAAGGCCTGAACGCGATGCGCTTCGCCCTCTCCGAAGACCAGAAGCTGCTGCAGGACAGCATCGCCAAGGCGCTCGCCGAGCTTTCACCGCTGGAACGGGTGCGCCGTTTCGCCGACGGCGAGGAACGGACGGCGCCCGACATCTGGGCCGGGCTCGCCGACCTGGGCCTGCCGGGCCTGATGATCCCCGAGGCGCACGGCGGACTGGGGCTCGGTCTCCTGGAGGCCGCGCTCGCCGCCGAGGCGCTCGGCGCGGCCGTGGCGCCGGCGCCGCTCCTGGGCTCCGCGGTGCTCGCGCCGCTGGCGCTGACGATCGCGGGATCGAGCGAGCAGCAGGTGAAGTGGCTGCCGAAGCTTGCGGCGGGCGAGGTGACGGCCGGCGTCGCCATGGCCGAGGCGGTCTCTGGCGCACGGGACAAAGCGGGCGTGGACGCCAGGGGCGGGCAGCTCGACGGCGTGTCGCTGTTCGCGCTGGACGCCCAGGACGCGGACCTCATGGTCGTCGCGGATCGGACAGGCGCGCTGCACCTGGCGCGGGGCGCCGCTGAAACGGCGCTGATGAGCTCGATCGACGCCACGCGCCGGTTATCCGAGGTGAGGTTCGCCGCCACGCCCGCCGAGCCACTGTCGTCCAATGCGACGCTGGAGCGGCTGCGCGACGCCGCCTGGGTCATCCTGGCCGCCGAAACGCTGGGCGCGTCCCAGACCATGCTCGACAAGGCGGTCTCCTACGCCAAGGAGCGCAAGCAGTTCGGCCGGGTCATCGGTTCGTTCCAGGCCGTGAAGCACCTTTGCGCCGAGATGGCGGCCGAATTGGAGCCCGCGCGCGCGCTCGTCTGGTACGCGGCCTACGCCTTCGACAACGCCCCCGACGA
>JAGWSE010000180.1 GCA_028869395.1 Alphaproteobacteria bacterium
AGGTCTCCTCCTCGCGTCGAGCCCCAGGACACGCTCATGCGTACAAACATTGAGATCGACGACAGGCTCATGGCCGAGGCCTTGCGCGCCACGGGGCTCAGGTCGAAACGGCAAGTCGTGGAGCTGGGACTGAGGACCCTGCTCCGGCTTCACCGGCAGGGGTTCCGCACCTTTCGCGGGGAGCTGAACTGGACGGGCGACCTCGAGGTCATGCGGCCGGACGAATGACCACGTTCGTGAATCGAAGGTGGGTGAGCTCGTGGCCACGGTCGGCCCGCTTGCCGCTCCGCGCTGCGAGCGGACGGTCCCCAGACACCAGCCCCTAAGTCGTGAAGTAGGCGCTCGCTTCGTCGTGGCCCGGCAGGTTGATCATCTGCACGAACTTCAGGCCGATCTTCTCCAGCACGCGCTGGGAGGCGGTGTTGTCCGGAGCGGTGATGGCGGCGACCTTCGAAAGGCCGAGAGCCTCCCGAGCGTGCCGAAGCACGATGCGGGCGGCTTCGGTGGCGTAACCCCGGCCGGCGTGACGCTCCAGGTAGGCATAGCCGATGTCCGGTGAATCGAGGCCTTCACGCTCGACGATGCCGCACATCCCGACCGGCTCGCCCGAGGCGTCGCGCACCACGAACCACGGCGTCGCCGCGAACCGGTCAGCGATGTAGGCCCGGGCGTCCTCCAGCGTGCGGACGCCTCGGTCGCCGATGTTGGCGATCCAGCCTGGATCGTTCAGCAATTCCAGGACGAACGGCGCGTCGTCGGGCGTGGGCGGGCTGAGCGTCAGCCGCTCCGTCTTGAACTCCACGGGCTCGAACTTCACGACTTGGGCGGCTCCAGGCGGGCGACGAGGCTGGACGTGTCCCAGCGCCTGCCGCCCATCTTCTGCACCTCGGCGTAGAAGCCGTCGACCATGGCTGTCATGTCGAGCTTCGCGCCATTGCGCCGGGCCTCCTCCAGAACCAGGCCGAGGTCCTTGCGCATCCAGTCGACGGCGAAGCCGAAATCGAATTTTCCCTCGCTCATCGTCTTCCAGCGGTTGTCCATCTGCCAGGATTGCGCCGCACCCTTGGAGATCGCCTCATAGACGCCCATCGGATCGAGGCCGGCGTGCCTGGCGAAACTGAGGGCCTCCGCCAGGCCCTGGACCACGCCCGCGATGCAGATCTGATTGCACATCTTGGTCAGCTGGCCCGCGCCCGCCCCACCCATCAGCCGTATCGCCTTGGTGTAGGGCGCGACCACCGGCTCGATGCGAGCGTAGGCCGCCGGATCGCCGCCGCACATGATGGTGAGCTGTCCGCTCTCCGCACCGGCCTGGCCGCCCGAAACGGGCGCATCGACGAACGAAAGGCCCCGCCGCTCCGCGTCCGCCGCGAGCTCGCGGGCGACCTCGGCGGAGGCGGTGGTGTGGTCCACGACCACCGACCCTCGAGGGAGCGCCGGCAGCGCCTCGCCCACCACCTGCCGCACGTCGTCGTCCGCGCCGACGCAGAGCAGGAAGACCTCCGCATCCCTGGCGGCGTCGGCGACGCTCGGCGCCGAGCGACAGCCATAGGTCTCCACCCAGGCCTTCGCCTTCTCGCCCGTACGGTTGAACACCGTCACCTCGTGCCCGGCCTTCGCCAGGTGGCCGGCCATCGGGTAGCCCATCACCCCGAGACCTGCGAACGCGACCTTCATGATCTCTCCCGCTTCCGATTAACCGCAACGCCATCTTAACGGCCCGGCCCCAAGCTGCCGCGCAAAGTCACGCGCGCGTCCCGGGGTATCTCCATGTCGGTGGGCGATCAGCCGATCCTGATCAAGAAGGTCAAGAAGGTTTCGGGCGGCGGCCATCATGGCGGCGCCTGGAAGGTGGCCTATGCCGACTTCGTGACGGCCATGATGGCCTTCTTCCTGTTGATGTGGCTGATCAACACCACCAGCCCGGAGCAGAAGCGCGGCATCGCCGACTATTTCGCTCCGGCCTCGGTCTCGGAAACCACCTCCGGCTCCGGCGGCATCCTGGGCGGCACGGCGCTCAGCGACGACGGCTCGAAATCCGCGGGGACCTCCTCGGTGATCCAGGAGCTCGCCCCGGACTCGAAGAATCCCAACGACGGTCAGAGCCGCGACGGCGCGAAATCGGCGAACGGCCAGCAAACGGCGTCCGACGCCGGAAAGAAACAGCAGCAACAGGAACAGGCCGCCTTCGCCTCGGCGGCGGAGTCGATCCGCCAGGCCCTGCAGGACATGCCGGAGCTGGCGGACCTTTCGAAGAACATCATTGTCGACCAGACGCCCGAGGGCCTTCGCATCCAGCTGGTCGACCAGGAAGGCCGCTCGATGTTCGACACCGGCTCAACCAAGCCCAATGCCCGCGCCGTGCTGCTGCTCCGGGCCGTGGCCAAGGTGATCAACCAATTGCCTAATCGAATCAGCCTCTACGGGCACACCTCCGCCAACCCCGACGGAAGCCGCGCCCCGGGCGACTGGACGCTCTCCGCCGGCCGCGCGGAAGAGTCGCGCAAGGTGCTGCAAGCCGCCGGCGTGGACCCTGACCGCATCTATCAGGTGTCCGGCAAGGCCTCGTCCGACCCGCTCTATCCCGACGATCCGACACTTCCCGGCAACCGCCGCATCACCATCGTGTTGATGCGGGAGGCGCCGGTTCTTCCACCGGATACAGGTCTCTAGCTGCGGCAGCGCCTCTTGCGGAAGCGCGCGCCATGACGCCTAATCCGGTGAAAGCCGCGCAGTAGGCAAAGGCGACCGCAAGTCCGTGACGCAGCACTTTCCGACCCGACAGCTCCGGTTCTTCCTGACCGCGCCGTCGCCGTGTCCGTACCTGCCGGACCGCTACGAACGGAAGGTCTTCGCCCATCTGCCGCTCGGCGACGGCGCCTCCGTCAACGACAGCCTGACCCAGGTGGGCTTCCGACGTTCGCAGAACATCGCCTATCGCCCGGCCTGCGAGAGCTGCCAGGCCTGCGTCTCGGCCCGCATCCCCGCCGACGACTACGTCTTCTCCCGCTCCGAACGCCGGACGCTGGCGCGCAGCGAGGATCTGGAGCGCCGCCTCGTGGAGGCGGAGGCCACCATGGAGCAGTTCGACCTGCTCCGCCGCTACCTTACCGCCCGGCACGCCGACGGCGGGATGGCGGAGATGACCTGGCCCGACTATGTCGCCATGGTCGAGGACACGGCGGTGCGCACCCACATCGTCGAGTATCGCACCCGATCCAAGGACTCCGGCCCCGGGGACCTCATGGCCTGCGCGCTGGTCGATGTGATGAAGGACGGCCTGTCGCTGGTCTACAGCTTCTACGATCCGACCCTCTCCCGCCGCAGCCTCGGCTCGTTCGTGATCCTCGACCACGTGGTCCAGGCGGGCCTTGCGGGCCTGCCATATGTCTATCTGGGCTACTGGGTCCGCGGCTCGGAGAAGATGGATTACAAGGTCCGCTTCACCCCGATCGAGCTGCTGAGACCCGAAGGCTGGACCCTGGTCTCCGCGCGTGATCCGCGCGATCCCCAACCCTAGGTCGAGTTGGGGCGCCGACAGAGGGCGCCGACTGGGGGCGCCGACAGAGGGCGCAGACTGGGGGGCGCCGACTGGGGGCGCAGACTGGGGGGCGCCGACTGGGGGCGCCGACAGAGGGCGCTGACTGGGGGGCCCCGACTGGGGGCGCCGACTGGGGGCGCGACTGGGGGGCTGTGAATACCGGGGATTAAGGCCGCAGCGGCTGGCCGTCCGGCGGGCGGCTGCTAAAATCCGGCCGTGATCATCACGCCCCTGCGATCCCCCTCTCCCCGACGAGCCCCCCCTCCCGGACGACACCCCGGGCCTGGACGAGATCCATGGCGCGACAGCTTCGACTGAGGCTGGGCCGGCCGGCCTCGCAGTCCCGCGAAACCTTTGTCGCAGGCCCGTCCAACGCCCAGGCCATGGCCGCGCTCGGGGCGTGGCCCGCCTGGCCGGGCGGCTGCCTGGTGCTGGTCGGCCCGGAAGGGGTCGGCAAGTCGCACCTCGCGCGGGCCTGGGCCGAGGATGTCGGGGCGCGGATCCTGGATCGCCGCGACCTGGAGGTTCGCGAGGCGGATCAGCGGCCCTGGATCCTGGAGGACGTCGACCGCAGCGTGTCGGAAGAGGCCCTGTTCCACCTGATCAACCTGGCGCCGCTCGGTGGAGGCCTGCTGCTCACCGCACGCGCCCAGCCGATCGCCTGGCCGGCCGCCCTGCCCGACCTGCGCTCGCGCCTCAACGCCCTCTACGTGGCGGAGATCGAAGAGCCGGACGACCAGGTGCTGTCGGGCGTCCTCGAGAAGTTCTTCCAGGAGCGGAATATTCGTCCCAGTCCCGATCTCTACCCCTATCTCCTGCGGCGGATGGAGCGCTCGGCCGTCAGCGCCCGCGAGATCGTCGAGCGGCTGGACGAGGCGCCCGATGAATTGAAACCGGTTTCCCGGGTGCTCGCCCGGCAGCTTCTGGAGCGCGATTAACCAAAATCTGGCCTTTTCGTGGGAACCTTCCCACCCCAGTTAAGGTGAATGGGCATGCTGGGCGCCCGTCCGCCAGGCCCGGAGACGCTGAATGACCTATGCCGCGCCCGTCGCATCGCACACCGCGATCGAGGCCGATCGTGCGGCGCACGGCTGGGATGAGACGCTCGCCGAGAGCCCGGCGCGGTTCGTCAACCGCGAGCTTTCGTGGCTCGCCTTCAATCGGCGGGTTCTGGCCGAGAGCAAGAATCCGCGACACCCGCTGCTGGAGCGGCTGAACTTCCTGGCGATCAGCGCCAACAACCTCGACGAATTCTACATGGTTCGCGTCGCGGGCCTGAAGGCGCAGGTGCGGGAAGGCGTGCAGGTGGTGAGCCAGGACGGCCTCACCCCGGCCGAGCAACTGGTGCGGGTCAACGAGGCGGCCTCCGACCTGATGACCGACCAGCAGGTCCGCTGGCGCGAGTTGCGCGACGAACTGGCGGACGCGGGCCTGAACGTCGTGGCGGCGACAGAGGTGACGCCCGCGGAGACGTCCGGGATCGAGGACCTCTTCCTGTCCCAGCTGTTTCCCGTGCTGACGCCGCTGGCGATCGACCCGGCGCACCCCTTTCCCTTCATTCCGAACCTCGCCTTCTCGCTGGTGCTGAAGCTCAAGCGGATTTCCGACAACCGCCTGCTCTACGCCCTCGTCCCCATCCCGGCGCAGGTGGCGCGGTTCTGGGAGCTGCCCGCGCCGAAGGGCGCGCGCCGGAAGCCCGAGCGGCGGTTCATCTCGCTCGAGGGGTTGGTCACCCTTTTCCTGGATCACCTGTTCCCCGGCTGCGATGTCGAAGGGCGCGGCGTCTTCCGGCTGATCCGAGATTCCGACGTGGAGATCGAGGAAGAGGCCGAGGATCTGGTCCGCGAATACGAGGCCCTCCTGAAGCAACGGCGGATGGGCTCGGTGGTGCGGGTCGAGATCGAGGCCGCCATGCCGGAAGAGCTGCGCGGCTTCATCTGCGAGAACCTTCACGCCGAGCCGCAGGACGTGCTGCTGATGGACGGGCTGCTGGGGCTCGACGAGCTTTCCCAGCTGATCCCGGCCGACCGTCCAGAGCTGAAGTTCAAGCCGTTCGAACCCCGCTTCCCCGAGCGCATCCGCGACCACGGCGGCGACTGCTTCGCCGCGATCCGCGAGAAGGACATTCTGGTCCACCACCCCTTCGAGAGCTTCGACGTGGTGGTGCAGTTCCTCAGGCAGGCCGCGCGCGACCCCAACGTGCTGGCGATCAAGCAGACCCTCTATCGGACCTCCAAGGACAGTCCCATCGTGGCGGCGCTCATCGAGGCGGCCGAGTCCGGCAAGAACGTCACCGCCGTCGTCGAGATCAAGGCCCGGTTCGACGAGGAGGCCAATCTGAAATGGGCCCGCGACCTGGAGCGCGCCGGGGTCCACGTCGTCTATGGCTTCATCGAGTACAAGACCCACGCGAAGCTCTCGACCGTGGTGCGGCGCGAGGGCGAGACCCTGAGGACCTACTGCCACTTCGGAACCGGCAACTATCATCCGGTGACCGCGCGCATCTACACCGACCTGTCGCTGTTCACGACCGATGGAGCCCTGGGGCGCGACGCGATCCGCCTGTTCAACTACGTGACGGGCTACGCCCAGCCCGAGGGCCTGGAGAAGCTCTCGTTCTCGCCGGTCACCATGAAGCGCGACCTGCTGCGCCTGATCGGCCACGAGGCGGAGAACGCGCGCGCGGGGCTGCCGGCGGCGATCTGGGCCAAGCTGAACGCCCTCGTCGATCCCGAGATCATCGACGCCCTCTACGCGGCCAGCCGCGACGGCGTGGCCATCGACCTGGTGGTCCGCGGCATCTGCTGCCTTCGCCCCGGCGTGGAGGGCCTTTCCGAGAACATCCGCGTCAAGAGCATCGTCGGGCGCTTCCTCGAGCACGGTCG
Organism: Alphaproteobacteria bacterium; assembly: GCA_028869395.1. GTDB lineage: Bacteria > Pseudomonadota > Alphaproteobacteria > Caulobacterales > Caulobacteraceae > Phenylobacterium. The sequence continues at coordinate 6,427 of JAGWSE010000180.1, forward strand.
GATCGTCGCCTTCGCCAACGGCGCGCACATGCCCTCCTCGGAGGCGCGGGTCTTCATCTCCTCGGCCGACTGGATGCCGCGCAACCTCGATCGCCGCGTCGAATGCCTGACCCCCATCGAGAACCCGACCGTCCACCAGCAGGTTCTGCAACAGATCATGCTGGCGAACCTGAAGGACGAAGCGCAAAGCTGGACCTTGGACGCGGAGGGCCGCTATACGCGTGACCCGTCGTGGGACCATCCGAGCGCGTTCTCCGCGCACGAGTATTTCATGACCAATCCCAGCCTTTCGGGTCGGGGCCAGAGGGTGAAGGACATGCCGCGCGCGATCGATGATGTGGCCCCGCGCGGATAGCCGAAGCGAGCCCCGCCAGCTGGCGGTCATCGACGTCGGGTCCAACTCGGTCCGCCTGGTCATCTACCGGCTGGACGGGCGGGCGATCTGGACCGTCTACAATGAGAAGGCGCTGGCCGGCCTCGGCCGCGACCTGCCGGCCACCGGCCGCCTGTCGCCCCAGGGGGTCGAAGCCGCGATCACCGTGCTGCGCCGCTTCCGCGCCCTGCTCGACGGTTGGAAGGCCGAGGACGTCCGCGCGGTGGGCACCGCCGCGGTGCGTGACGCCGCCGACGGCCCGATGTTCCTCAAGCGGGTCCGCGACGAGACCGGCCTCGCCGTGCGCCTGCTCACCGGCGAGGAGGAGGCCCGCTACGCCGCCCTGGGCGTGATCGCCGGCGATCCGCAGGCGCAAGGCGTCGTGGGAGACCTCGGCGGCTCCAGCCTGGAGCTCATCCGCCTCGATGGGGCGGCGCCGGCGGACGGCGTGACCCTGCCGCTCGGGCCCTTCGCCCTCGGCGCGCCCCGGCCGCTGGCGATCGATCGCACGCGACGGGTGATCGAGGCGGCCCTCGAACCCCATGGCCGGCGCTTCGCCGCGCGCGAGTTCCATGCCGTCGGCGGCGCCTGGCGCAACCTCGCCCTGCTGCACATGGAAATGGCGGGCTATCCCTTGCGGGTGGCGCACCAGTACCAGATGGGCCGCTCCGACGCCGTCGATCTCGCCCGCTTCGTCGAGCGCCAGTCCAAGGCTTCGCTGCAGCGGATCGAGGGTCTCTCCAAGCGCCGCTTCGAGACCCTGCCCTACGCCGCCCTGGTGCTCGAGGCGGTGATCGATGCGCTGCAGGTCGAACGGATCGTGATCTCCGCCTTCGGGCTGCGGGAAGGCCTGCTGCTCGAGTCCATGGAGCCGGACGTCCGCCGGCGCGATCCGCTGATCGAGGGCTGCGAGGTGCTGACCGCGGTGCGGGGCCTTTCCTCCGACCTCGGCGGCGCCCTCGAGGCGTGGATTGCGCCCACCTTCGAAAGCCTTCCCCCCGTTTTCGGCGAACGCGACCCGATCCTGCTCGCTGCGGCCTGCCGGCTGGCGGATCTCGGGGCGCGGCTCCACCCCGACCACCGCGCCGACATCGCCTTCGAGCAGGTGCTGCGGGCCCCGATCGCCGGCATGAACCATCCCGAGCGGGCGTTCCTCGCGAGCTGCGTGTTCTCACGCCACACCGCCGCGGCCTCCACCCCGGAGGAGGCCACGATCTCGCGCCTTCTCTCGCCCGAACGCCGGCAGAGGGCCCGCGCCCTGGGCGGCGCCATACGACTGGGCTGCGATCTCTCCGGCCGCAACCCCCGCCTGCTGGAGCGGTCCAGCCTGCAGATCCGCGGCGGAACCCTGCTGCTGCTCGCCGCGCCCGGCTGGGACGACATGCTGCTCGGCGAACAGACCGCCAAGCGAGCCTCCACCCTGGCTTCCGCCCTGAAGCTCAAGCTGGAACTGGCCTAGCCGATCGCGGCGGCCGCAGCCTCGAACGCCCTCATGAGCTGGGCGCGATCCTCATGGGTCGACGGCGTCGTGTTACCATTGAAGCGCTGCCCGTGCTCGCTCATGAAGTCCGCCAGGCAGAACGCGACGTAGAAGCGGAAGAGGGCGTCCTCTCGCCAGCCCGCGCGCCGCCGCCAGAGCTCGACGTATTCCACGGGCCCGCCACGCGCCATCCCGCCCAGCAAGGAGGCGAGCGTGAGCGCCGCCACGTGGCGAGGGTCGCCGTAACAGAGATCATCAACGTCCACGACTCCGGAGAGCCGGCCATCGTCCGTGACGATCACGTTCTTGGTGGTGGTGTCGTGCAGGAAGGGCGTCGCCGGAACAGCATCGAGCTCCGGGCGCAAGCGCTCGAGCCAGGCCCCGACCCGCTCCACGGGCGCGAGGTCGAACAGGCCGGCGGTGGCGATGCGGCGCCGGCTCCGCTCGAGGCTCTCCTCCAGGACGGCGGACCATCGCGCATGAGGCGCAGCCTCCGGCTTCGCCCCGTAGCCGTAGCGACCCGTCGATGGCAGGCGCGCCACGACGGATTGAGCATCGGCGACGCCATGGGCGATCCGCTCCAGAGCCACCCTGTCGAGGCTCCTCGCGACCTGGCCGAAGTCCCGCCCTGGCAACCGTTCCAGCACCAGGTGCGGGATGACGCTTTCGGAGCCGTCGGCCAGGAGCTCGGGCAGCGGCACGCCCAGAGGTCGCAGCTGTCCGGAGAGCGCCGCCGCATCCCGACAGATGCGCCGCTCCGCTGGCCGGGTCATCCGCACGACCACCGGCGGCGCGCGCTCGAAGACGACCTCGTAGACGAAATGCCTCGCGCCGGTCGTAAACCGCCTCACCGCTCTTGGTGATCGACCCACGACCGCGGCGGCGATGTCCCGCGCGTGCTCGGGCGTGGGATCGGCGTCATCCACGAGTGAGGCTCCTCCTCGACGTGGACGGAACCTAGGCTCGGGCAGCCAACTTCCCTAATGAAGGTCTACGAGCGTGGCCCACCCCGTCGAAGCTGGACGTCCACGCCGCTCGAGCGATGCGAGACGAACAGGCTGTTGCTCCAGCGATCGAAGGCGATGAGGGTCCGGCCGTCAGCCCCGACCAGCGCCATGCCATCCGCCGTCGGGCGCCAGGCGACCGGCGCGCCCGGAATGGCCTCGCCGCAGCCGCTGGCCTTCGCGGCGTAGCCGCCCGTGGACGGCTGCGCGCTGAGAGTCACCGCGCAGATCGAGCGGCCCTGGGATTCGACGGTCCAGGTCCCGGCGGCCTCGGACGGCGTCAGCGGCGCGCCCGCCTCGTGATCGGCCGCGCCGGCGGCCATCGGCCACGACAGCAGCCCGGCCCCGGCAAGGCCCGCGGCGATGAGCGGAAATCTCATGGCGTTCTCCGTCCGCGTCCCGAAGGAAAAACGCCGCGCCGCTCTCGCCGGTTGCCCAGATAGCAAGAGGGCGACGGTCCGGTCGCCCGAGCCGCCGCCCTCTGAACCAGATCCGTTGGGGGATCCAGGCCTTCAAGGTCCGGAGGCGTTCGGCGCGCCGGGGTCGCCCCCGCCTTGTCTTACCGCCCCCGGCGCCTCAAGTCCGGAAGCCTCCGGGGTCGCCCCCTTCGAACCGCCGCCCTTGAGAACCTCCCGCCCGCTTCGCGCTCCGGTCGCCCGGTCCGCCGCGCCGCAGTTCCTTTCGGCAAGCCGACGTTCGCCGATCCCCGGTTCGGCCGCAAGGGCGCTCGGCCGACGGGCTGTGGACCGCGCTTCGGGCGAGCGGTGGACAGGCTGTGGACCGGCCTGGGACGCTTGCGAAAACCCCAATGCGGTCAGCGCGTTCGGCTTATCCTCAGGTTCCCTGCGGAGGTCCCGGAACTAGCCGGCGCTGGCGGCCTTCGGCGCGCGCCGGACCTCGACCACGCGCACCCGCGCGCCATCGAGCACCAGGGCGAGCTCACCCCGCTTCAGCTTCAGCGCATCCTCGCCGAACGCCTCGCGCCGCCAGCCCTTCAGGGCGGCGGTGTCGGCCTCGTCGTCATTGGCGATCTGTTCGAGGTCGGCGACGGTCGCGATCAGCTTGCTGGCGACGCCGGCTTCTTCCGCGCGCGCCTTCAGCAGGACCTTCAGGAGCTCGACGACCGCGCCGGCCGCGGGCGACGAAGGCTGGCGCGTCCTTTCGATCACCGGGGCGTAGCCGTCCGGGTCCTTCAGCGCCTCTCGGATGGACGCCAACAGGTCCGGCCCGAACCGGGAGCCGGAGAATCCCTTCGGCACCGAGCGCAGGCGGTCGAGCGCCTCGGCGTCGATCGGGGCCTGGGTCGCGATCTCGTCGATCGCCTCGTCCTTCAGGATGCGCCCGCGCGGCTGGTCGCGCATCTGGGCCGTGCGCTCGCGCCATGCGGCGACCGCGCGGTAGATGGCGAGGTACTTGGTCGTATGCCGCCGCGGCTTCAGACGTCGCCAGGCGTTCTCCGGGTCGACGTCGTAGTTGGCGGGATCGGCCAGGCTGGCGAGCTCGTCGCCCACCCAGCCGAGACGCCCCTCGGCTTCCAGCCTGCGGCGGAGCATCGGATAGAGCTTCGCCAGATGCGTCACGTCGGCCAGCGCATAGGAAAGCTGCGCATCCGACAGCGGCCGCCGCGCCCAGTCGGTGAACCGGCTGGACTTGTCGATCTCGATCTTCAGGATCTGCCGGACCAGCGCGTCATAGGCGATCTGTTCCCCATAGCCCGCCGCCATCGCCGCAACCTGCGTGTCGAACAGAGGCTTGGGCATGGCCCGGAGATTATTGAAGATCTCGACGTCCTGGCGCGCGGCGTGGAAGACCTTGAGGATGGTCTCGTCGCGCAGGATCTCGAGGAAGGGCTCGAGGTCGATCCCTTCGGCCAGGGGGTCGATAACGGCCTCGGCCGACGGGGCCGCGGCCTGGATCAGGCAAAGCCTCGGCCAGTAGGTCGTCTCGCGCATGAACTCGGTGTCCACGGCGACGAAAGGCTGGCCCTTGAGCTTGTCGCAGAACGCCGCGAGGTCCGCGGTGGTTGTGATCGGCGTCATCGATTAGCTATAGCCCCGCCGCGATGCGAGTCTGCAAGCCCGCCAAGCGGCTCGCGTCCAAAATCCCGTCCCAAAAGGTCCAACCGTCATGACACACCGGCCCAATGGAATGACTTACGCGCAGGCCGGCGTGGATATCGACGCCGGAAACGCCCTGGTTGAACGCATCAAGCCGCTCGCGCGCTCCACGGCGCGGCCCGGAGCGACGCCGTCCCTGGGTGGCTTCGGCGCGCTGTTCGACCTCAAGGCCGCCGGCTACGACGATCCCCTGATCGTCACCACCACCGATGGCGTGGGCACCAAGCTGAAGCTCGCCATCGAGACCGGAATTCACGACACGGTGGGCGTCGACCTGGTCGCCATGTGCGTCAACGACCTGCTCGCGCAAGGCGCGGAGCCCCTGCTCTTCCTAGATTACTACGCAACGGGGAAGCTGGAGGTGGAGGCCGCGGCCGCCGTCATCGCGGGCATCGCCGAGGGCTGTCGGCAGGCCGGTTGCGCCCTCGTGGGCGGCGAAACCGCCGAGATGCCGGGCATGTACGCCGGCGGCGACTACGACATGGCCGGCTTCTGCGTGGGCGCGGTCGATCGGACGAAGGTGCTGCCCGATTTCCAGGCGCAGACGCCGGGCGACATACTCATCGGCCTCGTCTCTTCGGGGCCGCACTCCAACGGCTACTCGCTGGTGCGCCGGATCGTGGAGCGCTCGGGGCTCGCCTGGGACGCGCCCGCGCCGTTCGGAGACGGGGAGACCCTCGCGCGGGCCCTGCTGACGCCCACCCGCATCTATGTGAAGGCCCTTCTGCCCGACCTGAAGGCCGGCCGCGTCAAGGGCCTGGCCCACATCACGGGCGGCGGGCTGACCGAAAACCCGCCGCGCGCCATCGCCCCGGGCCTCGTCCCCCGCTTCGACTGGAGCGCCTGGGCCCTGCCGCCGGTCTTCGAGTGGCTGCAGCAGACGGGCGGCGTGGCCGAGACCGAGATGCGACGCACCTTCAACTGCGGCCTCGGCATGGTGCTGATCGTCGATCCTCACCACGTCGCCGAGGTCCTGGAAGGCCTCGTCCGCGCCGGGGAAGACGCCTTCGTGGTCGGCGAACTGGCAAGGACCTAGCGGCCCGCCCTGTGCGTGCGTGGCGGCCTCGTCCCACACCAACGCGGGACGAGGCGCCGGTCTAGCGACCCGATATCCAGCGATCGATCTGCGGCAGGGCCTGGGCGCGCACGCGTTCGTTCAGCCTGATCGACTCCACCGCGCTCCCGATCGGACGTCGCGCGTCCGCCGGAATGTGGGCCCTGCCATAGGCTTCCACATCGGCGATGCGGGCCGGCTCGGCGGAATAGCCGGCGATGCCCGACACCACCAGCCAGGCCTCCTGCTCGTCGATCGGCAGCTTGCCCGCCAGGTGCGGCGCCAGCGCCGCCCACGTCGCGTCAGGGTTCCACGACCCGACCTCGTCCAGCAGCCCCGCCGCCGTGCCGGCCGGCGCGTCCGGCCCGAGCGCGATCTCGACCATCCGCGCCGCAAGCGCCGGGTCCGTGGTGCGGGCCATGGCGTCGAAGATGTGCGCCTTGGCCTGCGGATCGGTCGTCCCGCGCGCCTTCGCGAGGAGCGCGTCGAAGGTGGCCGCATCGGCCGCCTGGGCGACCACCTCAAGGGCGGTCCGCTGGTCCGCGATCGAGCCCTCGCCAGACGCATAGACCTGGCGCGCCCGCGCCAGCGCCTCTGCGTCGCCGAACAGCGCCTGCGCGCGCCACAGCGCCGAGCGGAGGCTGGTCACGTTGCCCGCCTCGCCGGTCCGGGGCTCCTGGCCGAGGGCCTTGGCCAGGGGCGCCACGATCTCCAGCGCCCGGCGCTGGAACGCGGCCCGCCCCGGCGAGCCCGTCGGATAGCGCATGTCTATGCCGACCAGCAGGTTCAGCGCCCGCGTCCAGACCACCGGATCGGCCTTCGCCGGCAGGCGGCTGATGAAGGCAAGCACGTTGGACGCCGGCTCGTAGCCTGATTTCCCGAGCGCCCAGGCGTCGTTCATCAGATTGATCTGATCCATGGGCGACAGCGTCGCCATGCGCCGTGCGAGGGCTTCTGCGACACCTTGCGGATAGGCCACCCGCGCATAGGCCAGGCCTCCGGCGTTCACCAGCGGCGCCCTGCCCGCCACCTTGGCCGTGGTGGTGAGCAGCAGGTGGGTCTCAGGATGGCCTGGCGAAGCCACGGCCAGCGGGATCCGCCAACCTGTGGGCGGGGCGCCTTTCAGGCTGTCGGGATCCTCGGCGAAGCGGCCCTCCACCAGCCGAACCCCGGTCGCCGTGGGCTCCACCCGGATCAGCGGCACGCCGGCCTGGCGGGTGAAGTCGTGCTCGATCCCCAGCACGGGCTTGCCGGCCGCGGCCTGCACCTGGCTCCAGAGATCGTTGTCGACGGTGTTGCCGAAGGCGTGGGCCTTCATGTAGCGCCGCACGCCATCGCGGAAGTGGTCCGGGCCGACGTAGGACTCCAGCATGGTGATGACCGCCGCGCCCTTGTCGTAGGTGATGTTGTCGAAGGCGAGCAGCGCCTGCTCCGCGCTCGCGACCGGCTGCAGGACGGGGTGCGTCGAGGCCTGGGCGTCGGCGTGCTTGCCGGATTCGAAGATGTTGGCGGCCTGCAGACCGGTCTGCCATTGCGGATGCAGCGCATCGGCGGCATGGGTCTGCATCCAGCGGGCGAAGCCCTCATTGAGCCAGAGGTTGTCCCACCAGGCCATGGTCACCAGGTCGCCGAACCACTGGTGCGCCATCTCGTGGCTGACCACCAGGAAGACCAGCTGCTTCTCGCGCTCGGTGGAGGCCTTCGGATCGAACAGCAGGTGGTCCTGCGAATAGAAGATCGCCCCCCAGTTCTCCATGGAGCCGCCCTGGATCTCTCCGGGGGCGGCGACGAGATCCAACTTCGGCAGCGGAAAATGCACGCCGAAGTAGCCGTCGTAGTAATGGAGCAGGCGCGTCGCCTGGCTGAGCGCATAGGCCGCCTTCGGCGTATCGCCCCGCTTGACCACGACGCCCACGTCGACGCCATCGACCATCTGGTGGACGCGCTCGTAATCGCCGACGCCCACGAAGAGCAGGTAGGTGGACATGCGGGGACTTTGCTCGAAGCGCACGCGCTTCATCCCATGGCCCAGCGGTCCATCGGGCAGCAGGGTGGTCTGCGCGACCGGCATGTTGGAGATCACCATGCGGTCCGCCGGGGCCTCGACCGTGACCGTGAATGTCGCCTTCAGGGCCGGCTCGTCCCAGCAGGGCAGCACGTTGCGTGCGAACGTCGGCTCGAGATTGGTGGCCAGCGTCCGGCGCTTTCCGGCCGATGTGTCGTAGTCCATCGCGAAGAAGCCCAGGGTGCCCGTGGCGATGGGCCCGTGGTAGGCGATCGTCAGGGTGTGCTTCCCGGCCGCGAACGGCTCGGCGAACGTGAGCGTCGCGCGGCCGAGCTTGTCGTCCATGGCGACGCCTGCCGCCCTGCGGCCGTCGAGGCTCACCTGGTCCAGCGTCAACCCCTTGGCGTTGAGCACGATGGTCCGTCCGGCCTTCGGCGCCGTTCCGGAGACGGTCACGACGCCCTTGAAGGTCAGATGCTCTGCGTCGGGGATGAGGTGCAGGTCGTAGTGCGCGGGAACGAGCGTGACCGGCAGGACCTGCCGCGCCTCCGCCGTCGCGGGCGCCGTCCTGGGCGCGGCGACGGCCTCGCCCGCCACACCCAGCGTCGCCAGACCCAGCATCGCCAGACCCAGGATCGCCAGTCCCAACATCGCCTGGGCGGCGATCCCCACGATGAAACGCATATCGGCCCCCGATCAATTCCGCGGGCTTGTGGCACGCGCAACCGGGGCCGCAAACTCTCTTTTCGGTAACCTGGTCCGCCGCTAGCGGAGGCTGGCGTTGATCTTCTCGAGCGCCGCCTTGCCGGGAACGAGCTCCGTCTCGCCCAGCGTGTTCAGAGGCGCGTCCACGGTCTCGAGCGCCTCGTGCAGGTCGTGGGCGTCGGGGTCGACATAAAGCAGGCCGGTGACGATCTGCCCCCTCGCCTGGCGGGCCTGGAGGTAGCCCAGCGCCTGGGCGCGGTTGTTGGGATTGTAGAGCTCGGCCAGCTTGTGCAGCGACAGGATGGAGCCGTCGTGCTGTTGCACCCGAACCGTCTCGCCGGGCGCATAGTCCACGTGAATGGGCGCTCGCGGCGTGATCACGTCGAGCCGGTTCACCGCCTCGTTGTGCTCGCGCACATAGTCGAAGCTCTTGGTCGAGCCCTCGTGGTTGTTGAACTGCACGCAGGGGCTGATGCAGTCGATGAAGGCTGCGCCCCGGTGCATCAGGCCCGCCTTGATCAGCGGTGTAAGCTGCGCCTTGTCGCCGGAGAACGAGCGGCCGACGAATGTCGCGCCGAGCTGCAGCGCCATGCCCACGAGGTCGATTCCGGCGTCGTGATTGACGATCCCGCGCTTGGACTTCGAGCCCTTGTCCGAGGTCGCCGAGAATTGTCCCTTGGTCAGGCCGTACACGCCGTTGTTCTCGACGATGTAGAGCATGTTCACGCCGCGCCGCATCGCGTGGGCGAACTGGCCGAGCCCGATGGAGGCGCTGTCCCCGTCCCCCGACACGCCCAGATAGATCAGGTCCTTGTTGGCGAGATTGGCGCCCGTGAGCACCGAGGGCATGCGGCCATGGACGGTGTTGAAGCCGTGACTGTTGCCCAGGAAATAGTCCGGCGTCTTCGAGGAGCATCCGATGCCGGAGAGCTTGGCGATCCGGTGGGGCGGCAGTTCCAGCTCGTACACCGCCTGGATGATCGCCGCCGAGATCGAGTCGTGGCCGCAGCCCGCACAGAGCGTCGAGACCCGGCCTTCATAGTCCCGGCGCGTATAACCGAGCCCGTTCCTGGCGAGCGCCGGATGGTGCAGCTGGGGCTTGGTGATGTAGGTAATTCCGCCGCCTCGATGACTGAGCCGACGGCCGCGAGCGTCGCGATCTCGCCGGCGATGTACCGGGCGGTGATCGGGGTGCCGTCGTAGTGGAGGACAGGGACGAGCTTGGCCGGGTCCACGCCGCCCTCCGTGACGATCAGGGTGCGAAGCTGGGCGTCTCTATTCTGCTCGACGACGAACACACGATCATGCGCGGCGATGAAATCATAGACCGCGTCCGAGAAGGGGAAACCGCGGACGCGGAGCGCATCGAGATGCCGCCCCTGCCCTTCCAGCACCTCCAGCGCCTCGTGCATGGCCTCCGTGGAGGAGCCGAAGTAGATCACCCCATCCGGCGTCTTACGCCTGGCCTTGCGGGCGATCGGCGCCGGCACGAGCCCCTTCGCGGTCTCGAACTTTCGCAGGAGCCTCTGCATGTTCTCGACATAGACGGAGCCCTCCTCCGAGTAGCGGGCGTAGGGATTCCGCGACGTGCCGCGCGTGAAGTAGCCGCCCCGGGTCGGGTGCGTGCCGGGATAGG
>JAGWSE010000181.1 GCA_028869395.1 Alphaproteobacteria bacterium
CGAGCTTCTGGGAGACGCTGAAGCCCCTGAAGTCCTTCTCGATCAGGAAGGCGGTGATGCCGCGGCTGTCCGCCCCCGGGTCGGTCTTGGCGTAGACCACCAGGGTGTCGGCGTGCGGCGCGTTGGTGATCCAGAACTTGGTCCCGTTCAGGACGTAGCGGTCCCCCCTCCTCTCGGCGCGCAGCTTCATGGAGACGACGTCCGAGCCCGAGCCCGCCTCGCTCATGGCGAGCGCGCCCACGTGCTCGCCGGAAACCAGCTTCGGCAGGTAGCGGCGCTTCTGGTCCTCCGTGCCCCAGCGGCGGATCTGGTTCACGCAGAGGTTGGAGTGGGCGCCGTAGGAGAGGCCGACCGAGGCCGAGGCCCGGGAAACCTCCTCCATGGCCACGACATGCTCGAGATAGCCCAGGCCCAGGCCGCCCCAGCTCTCCTCAACGGTGATCCCGTGCAGGCCCAGCTCGCCCATCTGGGGCCACAGCTCGCGCGGGAAGGCGTTGGTGCGGTCGATCTCGGCGGCGAGCGGCGCGATCCTGTCGGCCGCGAAGCGAGCCGTGGTCTCGCGGATGGCGTCGGCCGTCTCGCCGAGGCCGAACTCGAAGGAAGGTCCGTGATTGGGGATCATGCGCGCGGAGTTAGCACGCGTCGCCGGCGCCTGCGAGCGCAGGCGCGTGGTCGCGTTCCGGTCACGGCCATTCGGTTCCTGCGGCGGCGGCCGCGAAGGCCGGCGTTGCGGCCGAACTACTCGCGTTCCGCCTTCCAGAGGCGTTGCAGGAGCAGGAAGACGGCGACGCTCACCAGACCAACGCCCGCCAGGCCCGCCAGCAGGCCCACGATGATCGGGCTCACCGCGCCGCCGACAGAGGCGCGGTGGGCGTTGAGGGCCCAGAAGACCCCCCCGCCGAAGAAGGCGAGCCCGATGACGGCCAGGGCGACGAGCGAGAGCACGCCGCCGCGTGCATGGGACGGCAACGGCTGGACGATGGGCGCGGTGAATTCGAAGGGCGCGGTGTCGTCGATGAGGACGCGCTCGCGAGGCCCGCCCTGCGGTCGGATGGGCGGAAGCTCCGATTCGGGCTCCGGCGCCGGCGCCAGGTCTCCGGCCTCGGCCTGCAGGTCGTTCGCCGCCGGGGGCGCAAAGAGTTGGCCGCTGGGCGGCCCGTCCGGCTGCTCCTCCTCGATCTCGGCGGTCGGGAAGGGCCGCGTCTCGCCGATGTCCTCCGGCGGGGGCGTGAGCTCGAAGGCGGCCTCTTCCGGCGGAGCGGGCGCTTCCGCCTCGACCCCCTCGGCCGTCTCCTCCGGCGCAAGGACGTGGGCGGGCGGCTCGCCGGCGAGGTCCGGCGCCTCGTGCTCGGGTTCGGGCTCGCGCTCCGGCTCGACGGGCGCCTCCGGCATGGGTTCGGCGAAGATCGTCTGCAGGCGCGAGGCGACGGCTTCGGCCGCGGCCTGGATGGGGTTGACGCCTTCCCCCTCGGGCGGGACCGGCTGCGGCGCGAATTCGTCGGCGCGCAGGATCTTCACCTCCTCCCCGTCCAGGGACGCGGTGACCGGAACCGGCGGCTCGCGCGGGACCAGTCCCTCGGCATCCGCGTCCAGCATGGGCGCGAGCACCGGCGTCGGCGCGACCGGCCAGCCGTCGGGGGGCGTAAGGAAAAGCGCCTTCTCGGCCGCGCGGCGGCGGACCAGGGCGTCGATGACGATGCGCTCGCCGCCGAACTCGGCCTTGCGCCACAGCTCCATCGCGCAGGCGGCCTGGATGAGCGCGCCTTCATTCAGGCGCTTGAGCACGCTCGAGCGGCGAAAGTTCTCCAGGCCGATGTTGAAGGCGAAGGAGGCGAGCGCGTCGAACTGGTTCTGGGTGAGCGGCGCGTAGGTCCACTCGTTGATCCCGTGCGCCACGGCGATCAGATCGTAGATGAGCAGGGCTTCGGCGTCGTCGCGCGAAACCTCGGCCCCCTCGCGCGCGGTGAGGGTGTGGCCGTAGCCGATCATCCAGCGCCCGTCGGGAAGCTGGGCGGCCTTGCGGCGATAGCCCTCGAACCGTGTGATCAGCTCGATGGCGGCCCGCGAGACGCGGTGGCGCGGAATCATGCCCTCTGACCCAATTTGACACAGGCGCGCGGACGCCCCGTCACGCGCGGCAAGACCCGGGCCTAAGCTCCTTCAGTTGCTGAACCGACAACAGGATCGGCCGAAATCGCCCGGCTTCAAAACAGCAGCAGCGCCGCCAGGCCCAGGAAGCTGAAGAAGCCGACGCAGTCCGTGACGGTCGTGAGGAACACGACCGCCGACTGCGCGGGATCGTAGCCCATGCGGTCCAGGGCCAGCGGAATCAGGATTCCCGCCACCGCCGCGGCGAACAGGTTGATGACCATCGCCAGGCCGATGATCACCGCCATCATGGGCGTGTGGAACCAGAGCACCGTCACGAGGCCCATGACGACGGCGAAGGCGAGCCCGTTGAGGAGCCCCGCCGCGGTTTCGCGCCAGATGATCCGCCAGGCGTTCGCCGCCGTCAGCTCACGGGTCGCCAGAGCCCGCACCGCCACCGCAAGGGTCTGGGTTCCCGCGTTGCCGCCCATCGAGGCGACGATCGGGTTCAGGACGGCGAGCACGGCCAGCTTGGCGATCACGCCCTGGAAGATGGCGATCACGCTGGAGGCCAGGATGGCCGTGCCCAGGTTGACGAGCAGCCACCAGAAGCGCGAGCGGGTGATGCCGAGGATCGAGGCGTCGCGCCCCGCGTCCGAGACCCCGTGCAGGGCCAGGATGTCCTCCTCGGTCTCTTCCTGGATGACGCCCACGATGTCGTCGACGGTGATCTGGCCCACCAGCCGGCCGCCCGGCTCGACCACCGGGGCCGAGATCAGGTGGTACTTGTTGAAGATGTAGGCGACCTCTTCCTGGTCCATGCCGACCGGGATCTCGGTCACCGGCTCCATGATCTGGGCCAGCGGCACGTCACGGCGCGTGCGCAGCAGGTGGCTGACGGGGGCCGCCCCCACCGGCTTGTACGCGGGATCGACGACGTAGACGTCGAAGAAGAGCTCCGGCAGGTCCTCGCTGTCGGCCCGCAGGTGGTCGATGGTCTGGCCGACGCTCCAGAACTGCGGCGCGGCGACCACCTCGCGCTGCATCAGGCGCCCGGCGGTCTCCTCCTCGTAGCCGAGGGTCGTCTCGATCGCCGCCCGCTCCACCTCCGGCATGGCGGCCAGGACCTGAGCGCGCTTGTCCTCCTCCAGGTCGTCGACGACGTCGGCGGCGTCGTCGGATTCCATCTCCCCCAGCGCCTTGGCCAGGGTTGCGGAAGGGACGTGCTCGAGCACGTCCTCGCGGATCTCGGTGTCGAGTTCCGCGATCACCTCGCCCAAGGTCTCGGGATCCAGGTGCGGGATCAGCTCCTCGCGGTCGGGCGGCGAGAGGAAGCCCATCAGGTCCGCGATGTCCTCGGGCCTCAGCGCGCTCAGCAGGTCGCGCAGCCGCTCGGCGTCGCCCCGGTCGAGCGCATCGGCGACGAGGGGCACGTATTCGGGATTGAGCGCGTAGTCCTCGCCAAGCGCGAGGTCCTCGAGATCCTCATCCGCGGCCGGGGTCTGGTTCTGGGTCTGGATCCGGGAGGTCTTGTCCAGCTCGGCGAGGTCGTCCGATTCGCGGCTCATGCGGACCTCCCGGGATTATGACGGACGAAGTTTCCCTAACGGATTCGATGGCCCTGATTCACTGGTGCGGTCGAGAAGACTCGAACTTCCACGGGTTGCCCCACAGCGACCTCAACGCTGCGCGTCTACCAATTCCGCCACGACCGCTCGTGGTGAGGCGCGGGGGGTAGCAAACGCGCGCGGCTTTGTGAAGCGTGGCGTCGCCGCAGCGGGCGAACGCGGCCGCGCCCCGGGTGTACGGAGGCCTCGGAAGGTGGAAAGGTCTCCCCTCTTCTCCAGGACGCAGGCGGGTCATGTCGAAGACGATCTTGGTCACTGGCTTTGGGCCGGGCGTGTCGAACGCGGTCGCCGAACGGTTCGGCGCGGAGGGGTTCGCCGTCGCTCTGGTGGGACGCACCGAGGCGCGGCTGACGGCGGGCGCCGAGGCCTTGAAGGCCAAGGGCGTAAGGGCCGCGGCGATTGCGGCGGACGCCGGCGACGCCGACGCCATGGCGGCGGCGATCCGGCGGGCCCGCGACGAGCTGGGGCCCCTCGGCGTCATCCACTGGAACGCCTATGGCGGCGCCGAGGCCGGCGACCTGTTGACGAGCGAGCCCGCGGCCGCAGCGCGGGTGTTCGACATCGCCGTCGTGGGGCTGCTCGCGGCCGTGCAGGCGGCTCTGCCGGACCTCAGGTCGGCCGGCGACGGAGCCGTCCTGATCACCAACGGCGCGTTCGGCGACGCGACGCCGGAGATGGACCAGTACGCCGTCAGCCTGAAATCGATGGGCGTCGCCCTGGCCAACGCGGCCAAGCACAAGCTGGCCGGCCTGCTGTCAGCGCGGCTGAAGGACGAGGGCGTCTATGTTGGAGAAGTGGTCATCGCCGGCATGGTGAAGGGCACGCCCTGGGCCCAGGGCGGCCAGGGGATCGAGCCCTCGATGATCGCCGACCAGTTCTGGGCGCTCTACCAGGGGCGCAGCACGCGCAGCGCCCGGGTCAGCTGATCCGGCGCGACTGGGCGACAAGCCGAGGGAGACCCGAGGATGGGAGATGGCGCGATCACCGAGCACGACCCGTCCCGGCTGATCGACGGGCGTATCCGGGAGCTCGCCGACTGGCGGGGCGAGACCCTGGCGCGCATGCGCGCGCTCATCCACGAGGCCGATCCGCAGGTCGTCGAGGAATGGAAATGGCGCGGCGTGCCGGTATGGTCGGACAGCGGCATCCTGTGCACCGGCGAGACCTACAAGACGGTCGTCAAGCTGACCTTCGCGAAGGGGGCGTCGCTGGCGGACCCGGCGGGCCTGTTCAACGCCAGCCTCGAGGGGAACGCCCGCCGCGCCATCGACATCCGCGAGGGCGAGACGCCCGACGCCGAGGCCTTCAAGGCGCTGGTGCGCGCGGCGGCGGCGCTGAACCGGGCGAAACCGCGGAGCGGACGTCAGTCGCCGCCGGCCATGAAGTCGTAGACGTTGGCCTCGCGGGTGACCGCGATGGAGATCTTCTCGTCGTTGATCTGGATCTCGCCGCGGGCCACCGGGTGGTTGTTCGCCAGGATCCAGACCTCCTCGTTCACATTGACGTCGAGGGGGATCACCGCGCCGCGGCCCATGCGCAGCAGCTGTTGCATCGGCAGCGTCGCGCGCCCGAGCACCACCTGGATCTCCACATTGACGGCCTTGACCTGACTCACGAACGCACGCTCCAGACCGGCGAATCCGGGGCCGTGCGCTTTGCGCGAACCGCCCCCGCGCCCACATTGGCCTCATCATGCTTGACCGCGCGTTAAATCCGTCCGCGTCCGCCCCTTTCGCCCGCGAAGACGGCGCGGCGGCGGGCTGGGCCGTGAGCCACGGGCTGGTCGGGTACGACGAGGCGGTCGCCGCCATGGAGGCGCGCGTCGCCGCCATCGCCGAGGGCCGGGCGGGCGAGCTTGTCTGGCTCCTCGAGCATCCGCCGCTCTACACCGCAGGGGTCTCGGCCAAGGCGTCCGACCTGCTCGAGCCGGATCGATTCCCGGTCTTCCGCAGCGGCCGAGGCGGGCAGTTCACCTACCACGGACCCGGGCAGAGGGTGGCCTATGTCATGCTCGATCTCTCCGGACGCCGGCGCGACGTGCGCGCCTTCGTCGGGGCCCTGGAGGCGTGGCTGATCGCGGCCCTCGGGCGGTTCAACGTGTCGGGCGAGGTGCGGCCCGACCGGGTGGGCGTCTGGGTGGCGCGCAAGGCGCCCGGCGCGGCAGCCCGCGAGGACAAGATCGCCGCCATCGGGGTGAAGCTGCGCCGGTGGGTCTCGTTCCACGGCGTGGCGCTAAACGTGGAGCCCGACCTTTCGCATTTCTCCGGCATCGTCCCCTGCGGCCAGACCGAGCACGGCGTGACGAGCCTCGTCGAGCTCGGCCGACCGGTGACAATGGACGAGGCGGACGCCGCCCTCATGGCCGCCTTCCGGGAGGTTTTCGGCCCGGTGGCGCCGGCGTCCCCGCCATTGTGACAGCGCGTGCAAAATCAGCGGCTCGCAGTCCGAGACAGCGGTGAAATAGGCAACGGATTCGGACCCTTGGAACTGTCATAAACATGTCACCCCGCCTGCGCCTTTTGCGGGTATACGGGGCTCAAGACTCAGGGCGCGTGTGAGAGAACGCTGTCCGGGGTCAGCTGAGACAGGGGGTCATCATGAGACTAGGAACAAGCCGCGCGCTTTGCGCGTCGACGGCGCTTGCGTCGGGCCTGATGCTGGCGGGAAGCGCACTCGCGCAGTCCACCGCCACGCAGGTCCAGGAGCTGGTGGTCACGGGCGCGCGTCAGGCGCCGAGCGTCAACGGCCTGGCGACGCAGGTGCAGGTGGCGAAGGACGAATCCGTCGTCAGCCAGCAGTTCATCAAGACGCAGGTCGGCAGCGCCAACTTCGCACAGCTGATCAATTTCCTGCCGGGCGTCACCTACGAGAGCGAGGACCCGACGGGCATCCTCTCCGGCGACTTCCGCATGCACGGCATGGACTGCTCGCACCTGTCGGTGACGATCGACGGCAGCCCGGTCAACGACACCGGCAACTACGCCTGTTACCCAGGCGAGTACCTGGTCGGCGAACTCACCGACCACATCACCGTCGACATCGGCTCCACCGACGTCGACAGCCCCACCGCCTCGGCGGTCGGCGGCCAGGTGAACATCATCTCCAAGGTGCCGCCGGAGACCTTCGGCGTGATCGGCAAGGTCACCGCCGGCAGCTACCGCTACAATCGTGAATACGGAGAGCTGGACACCGGCGCGATCGGTCCCTGGGGCACGCGCGCCTACATCGCCGGCAACTACGCCCGCGCCGACAAGTGGAAGGGCGAAGGCTCGCTGATCCGCCGCGGCGTGGACGCGCGCATCTACCAGCCGCTGCCCGACAACAAGGGCTTCGTGAGCCTGGCCGGGAACTACACGTCGGACCGGGCCTATTTCTATTACAGCGGCTCGAACTCCGACATCGCCAAGTGGGGCAAGTCGTTCGACTACAACCCCGTGTGGATCCCCGAGACGGTGACCCCGGGCCAGAAGGACACCGTGCCCTTCGTGCCCACGGGGGCGGCGGCGATCGCGGCGGGCCTGCCGGCCAACGCCGGCCAGGCGGGCGGCGACACCAACTACTGGATGCTGCACCCGAACCCGGTGGACTTCGGCCAGATCCGCGGCGCGTCGCTCTATCACATCACCGACCGGCTCACCTTCACCTTCGACCCGTCGTTCTTCTACACCCTGGCCAACGGCGGCGGCGCCCAGGCGATCAGCGAATGCGACCCGCGCCTGAAGGGCTCGACCGGGAACTGCGTCGACCTGAACCACGACGGCGACACGCTGGACACGGTGGCGCTCTACTCGCCCAACAACACCAAGACGCACCGCTGGGTGGTGACCTCCTCGCTGCTGTGGGACATCAACGACAACAACAACCTGCAGCTGGCCTACACCTACGACTACGGCCGCCACCGGCAGACCCAGGACTTCACCTACATCAACCCGGTGACCGGCGTGCCGGCGGACCAGTTCGGGGCCAAGGAAGGCCGCGGGCCGATGATCCTGACCTCGGACGGCAAGCAGTTCGAGGGCCGCGACCGCTTCTCGATCGCCGAGCTGAACCAGATCGCCCTGAACTACGTGGGCAAGTTCCTGGATGACCGGCTGCACGTGAACGTGGGCGTCCGCGACCCCCACTTCGAGCGCAAGCTCAACCAGTTCTGCTACACCTACAACGGCACCAACCAGTACTGCACGACCGGCGCGCCGCCCTCCGCCTCGATCGACCCGGCGACCGGCCTGCCGAACGTCCGTGCGCCCTTCCGGGAGACGGTGCGCTACCACAAGCTGCTGCCGAACGCAGGCGCGACCTACCGGATCGCCGAGGACCATCAGGTCTACCTGAGCTACTCGCAGGGCTTCTCGGCGCCGAAGACGGACGACCTCTACACCAGCTCTCCGGAGACGGTGCAGCCGGAGACCAGCACCACCTACTCGGCCGGCTACCGCTACCAGACGCACATCCTGACGGCCTCGGCCAACCTCTACGACACCGACTACAAGAACCGCATCGTCCAGTCGTACGACCCGAACGACCCCTCGATCAGCATCGACCGCAACGTGGGCGCAGTGCGGATCTACGGCGTCGACTTCGAGGCCGGCGTGCGCCCGATCGAGCACCTGAGCCTCTATGGCTCGGCGACCTTCCAGAACAGCGACATCAAGGACAATGTGGTGATCGTGGTGGGCGGCCAGACCGCCTACCTGCCCACCGCCGGCAAGCAGTTCGTGCTGACGCCGAAGCGGCAGTTCGCGGGCCGCATCCAATACGACCTCGGTGAGCTGACCCTGGGCTTCGAAGGCAAGTACGAGAGCTCCCGCTTCGTCTCCGATGTGAACGACCAGAGCATCCCGGCCTATTCGGTGTTCAACCTGGACGCCGAATACCGCCTGCCGGCGTTCAACGGCGTCCACAGCTCGCTGCAGCTGAAGGTCGATAACATCTTCGACAAGACCTACTTCACCCGCTCGAGCACGGTGAACGCCGCCCACGACACGCCGGTGGAGCTCACCAACGGCGGGACGGCGACGTACCGCGGCGGCAACTACTACCTCTACTACGGCGCGCCGCGGACCGTTTACGTCACGCTCAGCGCCCAGTTCTAAGCCGGGCGCCAGCCTGGAGCGGAGGGGCGGCCCGGCGACGGGCCGCCCTTTTTCGTGGGCGTTTTCGTGACGACAGGGGCCCGCCTTGATGGTGATATCCCGCTCCGCGCCGGAGGACCCCGATGACCAGCTCGCCCGCCAACCTCGCCCAGCGCCTGGGCCACGGCCCGGACGCGCGGCTGGTGATCATCAACTGCGACGACCTGGGCTCCAGCCATGCGGCCAACCTGGCGAGCCTGGAGGCGATGGAGCGCGGGATCGCCACGAGCGGCACCCTGATGGTCCCCTGCCCCTGGGCCTATGAGGCCGTCGAGCTGTTCCGGGGCAAGGACGTGGGCGTCCACCTGACCCTGACCGCGGAGTATCCGACCTACCGCTGGCGCGCGCTGACCGGCGCCGCCTCGCTGCACGACGAGCAGGGGTTCCTGCCCCGCACGGTCGCCGAGGTTGTGCAGCGCGCGGATCCGTACGAGGTGCGCCGGGAGTGCCGCGCCCAGATCGAGCAGGCGCTGGCCTGGGGCGTCGACGTGACCCACCTGGACTCGCACATGGGCACGGTGCAGCTCGATCCCAGATTCTTCGAGATCTACGCCGAGCTCGCGAGCGAATTCCGCCTGCCGCTGCGGATGGTGGGCCCGAGCGGCGACGAGCGGCTGGGATTCGGCGCCCGCGCCAGGGCGGCCGCCCTCGGCCTGGTCTTCACCGACCTGCTGTTCGCCCAATGGGGACGTCCCACCGACGAACAGATGCGCAGCGAATTCCCGAAGCTTTCCCCCGGCGTCTCGGAATTCCTGCTGCACCCCGTGCAAGACGGGCCGGAGCTGCGTGGCTACGACCTGACGGAGGCCGAGATCCGGGTGAACGACTACGCCTGCGCGATGGATCCGGAGATCGCCCGGCTGATCGCGGCGGAACGGCTGACGCCGATCAGCTTCCGGCCGCTACGCGAACTGCAGCGGTCAGGCGCGCCCGCCGCCGCGCTGGCGAACGCAGGGACCTAGGCCCGCGCCAGGCGGGCTCTCAGACCGCCAGCGGCGGTCGCAGGGGGTTGGGCCCGTAGCGATTGGCCCCGGCCTCGCCCGGCATGGCGCCCAGCTCGATGGCGGCCCAGACCAGCACCATGGCGAACAGGAAGTCGAAGAAGCTGTCGGGCCTGGGCCAGACCGCCACCACCGCGAACAGGACCAGCGCCGACCACCAGCCGGACCGTCCGCGATCGTGCAGGCGCTTCGAGAGTACGCAGGTCCCGCAGTAGAAGAGCGCGGGATAGACGAACCATCCCGTCAGCCAGTGCAGGGTCGAGGGGATGGCCTCATAGAAGGCGCCCACGATGAGCAGCAACGAAGCGGCGATCAGCGAGGGCGCGCGCGGGCTACGCCCTTCGGCTGAAAAGAACAGCTCGCTCCAGTCGGTCGGCCCGTTCATGACGCCCTGCCCTGCCGCCGCAGTATAGGTGGTCAGGCGAACTCCACCAGCACCTCGTCGGCGGCGACGCTGTCGCCGGCCTTGGCGTTCACCGCCTTGACCACCCCATCACGCTCGGCCCGGATGATGTTCTGCATCTTCATGGCCTCGATGACGGCGACCGCCTCGCCGGACCGAACTTCCTGGCCGGCGGCGACGTCGATGGAGACCACCAGGCCTGGCATCGGCGAGAGCACCATCTTCGAGGTGTCGGCCGCCTGCTTGGGCGGCAGCTTCTCGTGCAGCTCGGCCGAGCGGGGGGTCAGCACCAGGACCCGGGCCTGGGCGGCGCGGTGGCGGACCACGAAGCCTTCGGCGGCGGGCTTCACCTGGGCGGTGAAGGGCCGTCCATTCAGCCGGCCGGAGAAGGTGGGCTTGCCGGGGCGCCAGTCGATCCCCGAGAGCTCGAGCGTGCGGCCGTCGTCCTGGAAGGCCACGGTGAAGCGGTCGCCGCCGTTCGCGACGCGGACCAGTCGCGTCTCGCCGTTCTCGATCACCGTCCATTCGTCGCGCAGGAGCTGGGGCGCGGCGCGCTGGGTGAGCACCCGGTGCATGGCGCAGGCGACGGCGGCCATCAGGTCGCGCTGGAAGGCGGTGGGCGCGGTCCCGTGGAATCCCTCCGGGAACTCGTCCTTGATGTAGCTGGTGGACAGTTTGCCCGAGCGGAACCGCGCCTGGTCCATGACCGCGGACAGGAACGGCACGTTGTGGCCCAGCCCCTCGATGTGGAAGTCCTCCAGCGCCCGGCCCATGGCGTCGATCGCCGCCTCGCGGGTCGGGGCCCAGGTGGAGAGCTTGGAGATCATCGGGTCGTAGAACATCGAGATCTCGTCGCCCTCGCGCACGCCCGCGTCGTTGCGCACGACGCCGTGGCCGAGGGGGCCCTCCGGCGGCGGGTCGTAGCGCACCAGCCGGCCGATCGAGGGCAGGAATCCGCGGTAGGGGTCCTCGGCGTAGATGCGGCTCTCGACCGCCCAGCCGTTGATCTTCAGGTCCTTCTGCGCGAACGGCAGCTTCTCGCCCGCGGCCGAGCGGATCATCAGCTCCACCAGGTCCAGCCCGGTGATC
>JAGWSE010000182.1 GCA_028869395.1 Alphaproteobacteria bacterium
AGATCTCGTAGGCCGGACCGATCCGATGGCTGGCGTCAGCGGCCCGGGTCATGAACCGTTGCAGCGGTCCCACCAGCCACGGCGCGGCGCGAACCAGGTCGCAGCAGAAGCCGAACACCGCGTCTTCGTTCAGCGCCGGCTTCGGCCGCACGTCGGCCGCTTCCGTCGGATGCAGGGTCTTCAGCAACACGTGGTCGCTAAAGGGGAAGACGAAGAACTCCGCGTGCCGGTGCGAGGCCGCGATCTCGGCGAAGTTCTCGACCACCCACGCCAACGGCCGCTTTTCAATGCGCTCCTCCAGCCGGAAGGCCGGCAGCACGTCGATGGTGATCCGCGTCGCCACGCCGACCATTCCGAGGGACAGGCGCGCCGCCTCGAAGAGGTCGGGGTTCTGCACGGCGCTGCATTCCACGATCCTTCCATCGGCGGCCGCTAGGCGGAAGGCGCGCGCCAAGGTCGACAGGCTGCCGAGATCGCGCCCGGTGCCGTGGGTGCCCGTCCCGATGGCGCCTGCCAGCGACTGCGGATTGACGTCGCCCTGGTTGGGCAGCGACAGCCCCTCCTCCCAGAGCGCCGCCGTGAGCCGGCTGAGGCTCCAGCCCGCGGGCGCATCGACGGTGCGGCGGTCGGGCGCGACCCGTAGCGCGTCCTCGACGTCGGCCAGGGACACCAGCACGCCGTCGGTCTCGCAGAGCGGCATGAAGGAGTGGCTGGCTCCGGTCACGCGCAGACGGGCGGCCCGCTGCACCGCCTCGCACACGTCGGCCTCGTCGCGCGGCCTGGCGATCTCCGCCGGCTGCGCGCGCACGCTGCCGGACCAGTTGCTCCACTCGTTCATGGCTTCGCCATAGCACTGGTCGCCGGAGAAAGGCGATCATCCGCCTCGAGGGCGCCGGGATCGCTTGCAATGCCGGCGACCCCTCTCCATGAAAGAGGGCCCGAGCCTCGATGGGAGCCGGCCATGTCCGCCGCCGCCGAACCTCTCGCCAAGCCACCCCGCCACTATCCGACGCCCGCTGCAAAATGCGCCGACCTCGTGGTGCATGTCGCGGGTCTGACGCTGGCGCTCGTGGGCGGCGGCGTGCTGCTGGCGCTGGCGATCTCCGAGCATTCGGTGAGCAAGGTCGTGGGCGTCTCGATCTACGCCGCGGGCCTGACGGCGATGCTGGCCTTCTCGACGGCCTACAATTTCGCCAAGCCGCAGCATCGCCCGGCGTTGCGCCGGCTGGACCACGCCGGCATCTTCCTGATGATCGCCGGTTCCTACACGCCCTTCACCACCCACAACCTCACCGGGGCATGGGCGTGGGGCATGACCGCGGCCGTCTGGTCGATCGCCCTGGTGGGTGCGATCGGCAAGCTCGTCTGGCCGAACATGAACCGCCGCCTGTCGGTGTCGATGTACCTGGGGCTCGGCTGGCTGGTTGTGGTCGCCGCAAAGCCGATCTTCGACCACGTCACCTGGGTCGCGCTGTTGCTGCTGGCGGTGGGCGGGCTGCTCTATTCCACGGGCGTCGTCTTCTACCTGAACCGGCGCCTGAAGTTCTCGCGCGCCATCTGGCACGGCCATGTGGTGGCCGCGGCCGGCGCCCACTGGGCGGCGGTGCTGCTGGGCGTGGTGCTCGCGACCCGCTGAGCGCTTAGAGCGGCGTCTCGGTGTTGAGCGGAGGCTGGTGTTCGGCGATCAGGTCCTCCCGCTCGGCCTCGCGGATCGCGCGGGTGACGTTCAGCCTCGTGAGGACCTTGACCTTGGGATGCGAGGCGCGCGCCCGCTCGAGGGCGCTGCGCCAGGTCTCGTTCGCCAGGTTGTCCGTCTCGCCGGCATAAACGATCCGGGCCCCCTGCGCGCTCACTTCGGCGATGACGAAGTTCGCGCCGGCCGGCGGCAGGAAACGGCTCTCGTTCAGGAGGGTGTAGCGGTAGCGGGCGCCGGACTTGCCGGCCAGCTCGATCGGGCGGGTCAAACTCGGGTCTCTCCGAAAAGCGCGTTCGTCGAATCCGCCGTCCCGAACGGATGCGACGGCCCATGCTTCCGAAGCGACTTGGGCCAAATGTGGGCTGAGCTCGACCGTTGGCGTTCACGCCCGCGCGAGCAGCGCCTTTTCGGGCCGTGGAACGACCGGCGCCATAAGGGCGTTCGGCCCGCGCGCGGCCTCTGCTAGGGTCGCGCAACGAGGGGGCGGGCGACTCGAAAGCGCGATCGCATGCCCGAATTGGCGTTTGGAGCGTAGGCGCGGCATGGCGAGCGCGGCCGAGTTCAGCATCGAGCCCGGAGCCGAGGGGCCAACCGTGGCGCTCACGGGCGACTGGACCGCCGACCGGATGGGCCCGGCCGCCGGCGCGCTGCGCCGCGACCTCGCGCGCGAGCGGCGGGTCGCCTTCGACCTGACGCACGTCGGCCGCATCGACACCGCCGGCGCCTTCGCCATGATCCGGGCCGCCGGCGAAGCCTTCGACCTCGACCGGGTGCAGGCTAGGCCCGAGACGCTCCGCCTCGTCGACATCGTACTGCAGGCGGCGCGCGTCCGGCCGGTCATGCGGCCCCAGCCGCGCGGCTTCCAGGAACTCACCATCCGCCTCGGCAAGGGCGTGGTGGAGGCCGCCTCCGAGGCCCTGGACACCATGGTCTTCCTGGGCCACCTGCTGGTGGTCCTTGGCCGCACCGCGGTGAACCTCGTCATCCGCCCACGGCGGATTCGCTGGCCGGCGCTGGTCTCGCTCGTCGAGCGGGCGGGGCTCGACGCCATCCCGATCGTGGCGGTCACCTCTTTCTTCATCGGCGCGGTCATTGCGCTCCTGGGGATCAACCAGCTGCGCCAGTTCGGCGCCGAGGTCTTCACCGTCGAGCTGATCGGCATCGCCGTCCTGCGGGAGTTCGGCATCGTCATCACGGCCGTCCTGCTGGCCGGCCGCTCGGCCTCCGCCTTCGCCGCCGAGATCGGCGCCATGAAGATGAACCAGGAAATCGACGCGATGCAGGTGCTGGGCGTCGACCCGTTCGAGGCGCTGGTCTTCCCGCGCTTCGGCGCGCTGCTCATCGCCATCCCGCTGCTCACTTTCGTGGCGGTGCTGGCCGGCCTGTTCGGCGGCATGGTGGTGACCTGGAACGTGCTGCACCTGGGGCCGGCCTTCTTCCTGCAGCGCATCGTCGACAACGTCGGCCCCACGCACTTCTGGGTGGGCCTTTCGAAGGCGCCGGTCATGGCGGCGGTGATCGCCGGCATCGGCTGCCGCCAGGGCATGGAGGTGGGCGTGGACGTGGAATCGCTCGGCCGACGCGTGACCGCCGCCGTCGTCCACGCGATCTTCGCGATCATCATGATCGATGCCGCCTTCGCCCTCGTCTACATGGAGCTCAACGTTTGAGCGACGCGCGCAGCCGGGACGCAGACGAGGCGGCGCTCGAAACCGAGGGGCCGGTCATCGAGATCCGGAACCTCAGGACCGGCTTCGGCGACCACGTCGTCCACCATCACCTGAACCTGACGGTGAACCGCGGCGAGGTGCTGGGCGTCGTCGGCGGCTCGGGCGCCGGCAAGTCTGTGCTGCTCAACACCATCATCGGCCTGAAGCGACCTCAGGGCGGCACGATCAGGATCTTCGGCCAGGACATCTCCCACGTGTCCGAGCGGCGCTGGTCAGCGATCGAGCGCCGCTGGGGCGTGCTCTTCCAGCAGGGCGCGCTCTTCTCCAACCTGACGGTGCAGGAGAACGTCGCCGCGCCGCTCTTCGAGCACACCCGCCTGCACAAGAAGGAGATCTACGAGCTGGCCGATCTGAAGATCGCGCTCGTGGGCCTCAGGCCCGATGCGGGAAGTCTCAAGCCTGCTGAGCTCTCCGGCGGTATGCGCAAACGGGCGGGGCTCGCCCGCGCCCTCGCCCTCGATCCGGAGCTGCTGTTCCTCGACGAGCCGACCTCCGGCCTCGATCCCATCGGCGCGGCGGCTTTCGACAGCCTGATTCGCGACCTCTCCGACAGCCTCGACCTGACGGTGTTCATGATCACCCACGACCTCGACAGCCTCTACGCGATCACCGACCGTGTGGCGGTGCTGGCCGACCGGAAAATCGTCGCGGCCGCGCCCGTGCGCGAACTCGAATCGTCTGACCATCCGTGGATTCGCGAGTATTTCTTGGGGCCCCGCGGACGCGCGGCCGCCGCGGCCGCAGGGACGGAGTGCTGATGGAAAAGAACGCCAACTACGCCCTGGTCGGCCTTTCCTCGCTGATCCTGTTCATCGGGCTGGTGATCTTCGTGGTGTGGCTCGCCCGCCTGAGGATCAATGCGGAATACGACCTCTACGACATCCTGTTCCAGGGCCCGATCAACGGCCTGTCCCAGGGCGGCGAGGTGCGCTTCAACGGCATCAAGGTGGGCGAGGTGACGAAGATCGCGCTCGACCGCACCAATCCCAGCCGGGTGATCGCCCGCGCCCGGGTGACCTCCGACGTGCCGATCCGCGTGGACTCGTACGCCACGCTGGAGCCGCTCGGGATCACCGGCGTCAACTACGTCCAGATCACCGCCGGCACGCCCAGCAAGCCGCTGCTGAAGAGCACCGTACCGCACGGCACCATCCCCATCCTCCGCAGCCAGCGCAGCGCGCTCTCCGACCTGCTGCAGGGCGGCGGCACCGTGCTCACCCGCACCATCGAGGCGCTCGACCGGGTCAACCGCGTGCTGTCGGATCAGAACATCAAGGCCTTCTCGGCCACCCTCGCCAATACCCAGGCCGTCTCGGCCGAGATCGCCAAGCGCAAGGAGATCATCGACGACGCCGACCAGGCGCTGAAGGACTTTGACGTCGCGACCCAGCAGGTGACCGCGCTCACCAAGACCACCCAGAACATGATGGACACCGACGGCCGCCGCAGCCTGAAGAACGTCGCCGAGGCGGCCCAGGAAGCGCAGGCCACGGCCAAGGAGCTGCGCGGCATGATCGACAAGCTGCAGGGTCCGACCAACGACTTCGCGCAGAACGGCCTGCCCCAGGTCACCGCCACGGTGATCCAGCTGCGCAGCGCCGCCCAGGCGCTCGAGCGTCTCGTCAACGAGATCGAGGCGAGCCCGTCCGGCGCCCTGGCCAAGGCCCCCGCCGAAGACCTGAAGGTGAAGCAATGACGTCCACCCGCGCCCTCCTACGCGTCGGGCTTGCCGCCGCACTCGCCGCGGGTCTCAGCGGGTGCATCTCGCTGTTGCCCAAGAGCA
The DNA here is from genome assembly GCA_028869395.1 of Alphaproteobacteria bacterium. Classification (GTDB taxonomy): domain Bacteria; phylum Pseudomonadota; class Alphaproteobacteria; order Caulobacterales; family Caulobacteraceae; genus Phenylobacterium. The sequence goes on from JAGWSE010000182.1 coordinate 5,210, forward strand.
AGCCCGCGCACCTCTACACCTTCGAGGCAGCGCCGGCGGCGACGCCCGCCGCCGCCCCGACGCCCCAGGCCGCCGCCGGCCCGGCCGTCGGCGTCTTCTGGGCCAACGGGGCTTTCCAGCGGGAATCCGCCGGTGACGGCATCCTCGCCATCACCGGCGATCGGGCCGCCTACATCGCCGAGACCCGCTGGGTCGCCCCGGCCCAGGTGCTTTTCGACCAGGCCGTCCAGAGCGCCTTCGAATCCGCCCCGGGGCATGTGCGTCTGGCGCCGCGCGGCGCGCCCGCGCCGACCGACTACAGCCTGCGCGTCGACGTGCGCGATTTCGAAACCCGCTACGATTCCGGCCAGGACGCGGCGCCCACGGTGGTCATACGCCTCCACGCCACCCTCACCCAGCAGCACCAGCGGACGCTCGTCTCCGAACAGATCTTCGAAGCCTCGGTCCCCGCCGGCCGCAATCGCGTCGGCTCAATCGTCCAGGCCTACGACAAGGCTCTCGGCGAGGTGGTCGGCCAGCTCGTCTCCTGGACCAACGCCCAGACCACATCAGCTTAGGCGTCGTCCGTCCCGCTCCTGGCGACAAGCTGTTTCCGCCATCGGCCAAGTTGGCTTCGCTTCACGCTTCAGTCCGAGGCGGCCGATGGCCAGGAAGGAGAGGTGCGGCGTCCGAGGCTGATCGCATGAAGGGCAGACGATGGCTCGCGATCCTTGACGCCGACCGCGGCTTTCGCCATTCCGCATGCGGGGCGGGCGTCCGCGCGCCGCCTCTCAATGGACATCTCGAACGCAATGCCTGGCGAAAGCCTTAGTCGATCTAACGCGCCGCGGGCGCCGGTTCGGTAAGCCAGGTACTGGGCTTCCCGGACGGGCCTCGCGGCCATCCGGATGTAGAGCCCATGGTGTTCCTCTTCGGAGACCGTGACAGCGTACGACGCCTGCCGAGGCTGTTGCCGACGCAGGTGGCGCCGTCGTGGGCCGATCTCGTGGCCTTCGTGGGACTCGCCGCGATAGCGATCTCGGTGGTCCGCGGCGCGCACGAAATGAGCGAGCCCCTCGCGGCGCTTCAGGCGCGGGCCGTCACGCTCGACGCCATGCGGCTGCCTGAGTATGCCCTCCTGACCACCCTGCGCATGTTCGCAGCCCTCGCCGCTTCGCTGCTGTTCACCTTCGTCGTGGCGACGCTGGCCGCCAAGAGCCGGAAGGCCGAGCTGGTGATCATCCCGGCCCTCGACATCCTCCAGTCGGTTCCGGTGCTGGGCTTCCTGACCTTCACGGTCACCTTCTTCATGGGCCTGTTCCCCGCCCGTGAGCTCGGAATCGAGCTGGCGGCCATCTTCGCAATCTTCACCAGCCAGGCCTGGAACATGGCCTTCAGTTTCTACCAGTCGCTGAGGACCGTGCCGAAGGACCTGGACGAAGTAAGCCGCCAGTTCGCCTTCTCACCCTGGCGGCGCTTCATGCGCCTGGAGCTTCCGTTCGCCACCCCCAGCCTCGTCTGGAACATGATGATGTCCATGTCGGGCGGCTGGTTCTTCGTCGTGGCGTCCGAGGCGATCACCGTGGGCAAGACCACCGTCGCGCTTCCGGGCATCGGCTCGTGGCTGTCGCTGGCGATCGCGCGCCGGGACATGGCCGCCGTGGCCGAAGGGGTCGCCGCCATGGGCGTGGTGATCGTGCTTTACGACCAGTTGTTCTTCCGGCCGATGATCGCTTGGGCGGACAAGTTCAAGGCGGAACAGACGGCCTCGGGCGAGCGGCCGCGATCCTGGGTCTACGACCTGTTCCGCCGCACACGGGCGCTCCGTCTGAGCGCAACCCCGCTTCTGTGGCCCGCGCGCCTGCTCACCGGGATCGATTGGCCGCGGGTGGCGCGGCCTGCGCCCGTCAGGCTCGGCCCGAGGGTCGAGCGGGCCGTCAGCATCGGCTGGGTCCTGCTGGTTGGCGCGGTGCTCGTCGCGGGCGTGGCGCTCATCTGGTCCTTCGTGAGCCGCTCGCTGACCTGGCGGGACGGCCTGGACGTACTTGGTCTGGCGTCGCTGACGCTGGCGCGGGTGGTGATCCTCATCGGCCTGACCAGCCTGGTCTGGGTCCCTGTCGGCGTCTGGATCGGGCTTCGCCCGCGGTGGGCGGCGCGCCTGCAGGCGGTCACCCAGTTCCTGGCCGCCTTCCCGGCCAACGTCCTGTTCCCGTTCGCCGTGGTGATCATCGCCCGCTTCCGGCTGGATCCCAACGTGTGGCTCTCGCCCCTGATGATCCTCGGGACCCAGTGGTACATCCTGTTCAACGTGATAGCTGGCGCGAGCGCGATCCCGAGCGACCTGAAGGAGGCCGCCGACGTGTTCGCGGTGCGCGGCTGGCGCTGGTGGCGCAGCGTCGCCTTGCCGGCAGTCTTCCCCTATTACGTGACGGGCGCGATCACCGCTTCCGGCGGCTCCTGGAACGCCAGCATCGTAGCAGAAGCGGTCAGCTGGGGACCCCAGCACTTCGAGGCGGCGGGACTGGGCGCCTACATCGCGCGGGCCACGGCGGCGGGCGACGCTCCCCGCGTGGCGCTCGGCGTGGCGGTCATGTCGATTTTCGTCATCCTGCTCAATCGGACGCTCTGGCGGCCGATGTACAAGTTCGCCGAACGCCGCCTGCGCCTGGACTAGGAGGCCGCCATGCAAACCACCCTTCTCGGCCGCCCCCTCGTCGAAGTGACGAAGCTGCGCCATGTCTACGGCAAGCCGGGCGACGGGGATCTGCTCGTCCTGGACGATGTGAATCTCGCACTGGCGGAAAACGAGATCGTTGGCCTCCTCGGCCGCTCGGGGTCCGGCAAGTCGACGCTGCTGCGCTCGATCGCGGGCCTCATCGCCCCCACCTCGGGCGATATCGCGTTCGCCACCAATCCCGAGCGCGGACGGCCGGTGAGCGTCAGCATGGTCTTCCAGACCTTCGCCCTCTTCCCCTGGCTGACGGTGCAGCAGAACGTCGAGCTCGGGCTCGAAGCCAAGGGCGCGGCCGCCGAGGTGCGGCGCAAGCGCGCTCTGGCGGCCATCGACCTGATCGGGCTCGACGGGTTCGAGAACGCCTATCCCAAGGAGCTCTCGGGCGGGATGCGCCAGAGGGTGGGCCTTGCGCGCGCCCTTGTGGTGGATCCGGACATCCTGCTGATGGACGAGCCCTTCTCGGCCCTCGACGTGCTCACTGCCGAGACCTTGCGCACAGACCTCCTCGACCTGTGGTGCGAAGGACGGATGCAGATCAAGTCCATCCTGATGGTGACGCACAACATCGAGGAGGCGGTGCTCATGTGCGACCGGATCCTGGTGTTTTCATCCAATCCCGGGCGGATCGTCAGTGAAGTGCGCGTCGAGCTTCCACAGCCGCGCAACCGGCAGGACCCGCGGTTCCGCAGGCTCGTGGACGAAATCTACACGCGCATGACCCAGCGCGGCGCCGGCGAGGCACGCCGCGCGGACGGACTGTTCCCCGGCGTCGGCATCGGCATGCTGCTGCCGCAGGTTTCCACCAACACTCTCTCCGGCCTGATGGAGGCGGTCGCGGCCGAGCCCTTCCGCGGCAAGGCGGACCTTCCGGAGCTTGCGGAAGACCTGCTCTACGAAGCCGACGAACTCCTGCGCGTGGCCGAGACGCTGCAGCTCATGCGGTTCGCGGAGGTCGAGGGCGGCGACATCCGGCTCACGGCCGCGGGACGACGGTACGTCGACGCCGATGTCGACACGCGCAAGCAGCTCTTCAGCGAACACCTGCTGGCCTATGTGCCGCTCGCCGCCTACATCCGCCGCGAGCTGGACAACGATCCGGACCACGAGGTGCCGGCCGGACGCGTGCGCGACGAGCTGGAGGAGCTCATGTCCCCCGACTACGCCGAAGAGACGTTGAAATCCCTGGTCACCTGGGCCCGCTACGCCGAAGCCTTCGCGTACGACGACGGCGCCGACCTGTTCACGCTCGATAACCCGAGCTGACGCCGCGGGCGGGCGCGGTCGCGGACGCCGCGCCTCAGGCCTCCAGGCCCGCGGCGCGCTTGGCGGCTGTCACCGTGTTCTGCAGCAGGGCGGCCACGGTCATCAGGCCCACGCCGCCCGGCACCGGCGTGATCCAGCCGGCGACCTGGGCCGCCTCCTTGAAATGCACGTCGCCCACGACCTTGGTCTTGCCCTGCGCCGCCTTCTCGGGGTTGTCGAACGGCACACGATTGATGCCCACGTCGATGACCGCCGCGCCGGGCTTGATCCAATCGCCGCGGATCATCCTCGGTCGACCGACCGCGGCGACCAGGATATCGGCCTCGCGGCAGACGGCGGCCAGATCGCGGGTGCGGGAGTGGGCGATGGTCACCGTGCAGTCGGCCTGCAGCAGCAGTTGCGCGATCGGCCGCCCGACGAGCATTGAGCGGCCGACCACCACCGCCCTCCGGCCTGTCAGGTCGCCCACCGCCTCGCGCAGCAGCATCATGCAGCCGACCGGCGTGCAGGGATAAAGACCGGGCAAGCCGCTCGCCAGCCGGCCGGCGTTGATCATGGTCAGCCCGTCGACGTCCTTCTCCGGATCGAGCATGGCCAGCACCGCTCGTTCGTCCAGGTGCTTAGGCAGCGGCAGCTGCACGAGGATGCCGTGGATCGCGGGATCGGCGTTCAGGGCCTTCACCAGCGACACCAGCTCGTCCTGCGTCGTCTCTGCGGGCAGCCGATAGGTGGCCGAATGCATGCCGGCCGCCAGCGAATGCTCGCCCTTGGAACGGACATAGATCTGGCTCGCGGGATCGTCGCCGACCAGCACAACCGCCAGGCCGGGCTGCAGGCCGTGCTCGGCCCTCAGGCGCGCCACCTCGTCGGCGACGTCGCGCCTGAGGCGTTCGGCGTAGATCTTGCCGTCGATGATCTGGGCTGGGGATGCAGGCTCGGCCATGTCGCGCTCCGGAACTGGGTTCCCGACTACCCGTTCAGCCCAAGCTGATCAAACGAGAGCGAGAGGTCGCATCCGTCTATGCCGAATCTGAGCCAGGTGTTCACGCAAGCCGCGAGCGCGACCTCACGATGGACAGGCCGGGCGTCGGCCTTCCTGCTGTGCTGCCTCATCGTGGTCATCTGGGCCCTCTCCGGCCCGTTCTTCCACTACTCGGATACGTGGCAGCTGGTGATCAACACCGGCACGACCATAGTGACCTTCCTGATGGTGTTCCTGATCCAGAACACCCAGAACCGCGACAACGCGGCTCTGCAGGCCAAGCTCGACGAGCTGATCCGCGCCTCGGAGGCCAAGAACGAGTTCATCGGCATCGAGCACCTGTCCGACCAGGAACTCGACGGGATTCTGGAGGAGTGCGAAAGGCACCGCCCCGACGCTCTGCGCCGCGCCGAGGCCCGCGCCGACACCAAGCGCAAGGCGGAGATCAGGGAAGCCCGCAAGGCTGCGACCCGCCGAGCCCGCGCGCCGGCCCGCAAGCGCGCCTAGGCCCGCCGCTCCCGCAGCCAGCTCACCAGCGCCCACACGTGCGACTCGCGGTCCAGCGCGAGCAGCGCCTCGTGCGGGTCCGCCCAATAGAGGGTGTGGTCCTCTTCGATCTTCAGAGGCGCCGCCTCGCGCACGACCCGGGCGGCGAAAAACACTCCGCGAGTGTTGCGGGAGACGCCCTTCTCGTTGACGAAGTAGTGGTCGGCCCTGACCACCTCCGCCCCGATGTCGATGACCAGCCCCGCCTCCTCGCCGCACTCGCGGATCGCCGCCTGGGCTTCCGTCTCGCCGGGATCGACGCCGCCGCCGGGCAAATCGGTCCGCCCGCCGCCGTCCTCGAAGGTGACCCGCACCAGAGCGATCTTGCCATCGCGCTCGACGACCGCGAACGCCGCCGGGCGGTCCGGATAGTCGCGGCCGACGTCGGGCCGCCCGAACTGCGGGATGCCCATCAGTCCGTCCCGTAGAGCGTCGGATAGGGATCGACGCGGCCGGCCTCGACGTCGCTGACGGCAATGGCTGGCTTGTAGCCCAGTGTCTCGTGCTCGCTCATCCGCCAGGCCTCCACGATCTCGTCGCGCAGCTCGCTCGCCCCCGCCGCGATCCGGCGCGTGGCGAACGCGGTCCCCCGGGGATCGCCGGCCGCCAGGCCGCCCGCCTTCACCATCTCGTAGAACGGGATGACCAGCCGTCCGGTCGCAGCGAGGTAATCCTCGATCCGCTGCTGCATGGCGCAGCGGCAGTCGTGGAACGGCGCGACATCGGCCACCACGTCGGCCTCCTTCACGTTGGCGCGCACGAATGGGCCCTCGAAGGGCACGTGCAGCTTGTCGGTCGAATAGCCCTGGGGATTCGGATATGGGCCCCAGCCGTTGAAGTGGACGGTCACGTGCAGCGGCTGGCTGCCGTCGCCCACGAAGTGCGAGAGCAGGCCGATGTCGACGAGGATCAGCGCCTCGCGCCGCCGGCGGTCGGCGGCGAACCAGGCGCGATGCTCCGCCCAGGCGGGATTGGCCTCTGCGGCCGCGAGTACGCGCCAGTAGGCGAAATCCCTGGCGAGCTGCTGGTACTGATCGAGGATCGAATAGGGCAGCCAGCCCGCCTTCCAGCTGTCCTGGCCCACGGCGCGCAGTTCGGTGTCGTAAGCCTCGCGTGTGGGTGGCAGGGTGGCGAGCGTCGGTCCGCCGAAGATGGTCCCGTCGTCGCCCAAGTCGATGAAATGCGCGGAGTCGCGGTCGCTGTCCCAGGCCTTGCCGGCGCCGCGACCGAGGTCGGGCTCGCGCGAATATTCGCCCGCGTCGAGGGCCGCCTCGGGCGTGTGCAGGAAGCCGGGCAAGTCCGCCGGAAGGGCGCGCACGGCGATCTCGCCGATCATTCGATGGCCTGTGCTGCCCCAGGCGAGCGCGCTCGCGGGCGCGGCCGCCAGAGCCGCGGAGAGCGCAAGAACTGCGAAGCGTTTCATGGCTCCGGTTTGGCGGCTCGCCTCGCCCAAGGCAAGCCGCCTCCGCCTGCGATGCCTAGCGCTTGCTCCACCCGCCAGATCCAGTCCTGGACCTTCGGATACTCCGAGAGCTCGAAGCCGCCCTCCCAGGCCACGCGCGTGTAGGCGACGAGAGCGATATCGGCCAGGCTCAGCCGGTCCGCCACGAGATAATCCTGGGTCGCCAGCGCGCCTTCGAGTCGCTGCAGCGCCGCGCGCCCCCGCTCCACGATCTTGGGCTCGAGCTCGGCAGGCGACGTTCCGAGATAGCGCACCTGGAAACGCGCAACGGCGATGTAGGGCTCGTGGCTGTACTGCTCCCAGAACAGCCACTCGAACATCTTCGCCCGCTCGTAGGCGTCGGCCGGGATCAGGTCCGAGGCTTCGGCGAGGTGCAGGATGATCGCATTGGACTGAGCGAGCGAGCGTCCGTCGTCGAGCACCACCGTGGGCACCTGCCCGGCGGGGTTCACCGCCAGGAATGCCGGCGTGCGGGATTCTCCTTTGAGAATATCTGTCTCGATCCACTCGTAGGCCAGGCCCAGACGGTCGGCCGTCCACTTCACTTTCAGGCAGTTTCCAGAGATCGAGTCCCCAAAAATTCTCATGCTCGCCTCCTTGGATGGGCGCATGGGATGCGCACGATCGCCTGGGAAGACAAGCGTTCCTTAATCCTCTGTGGGTTTAGCTAATCTGACAGCGCAGGACACGACGCCCCTTAAGGGTTGCCCTCAAGGGCCCTGGCGGGTACGAGTCCGCACACCAGTTCAACGACGAAGGAGACGCCGTCATGCGACGCCGCCTCGCCGCTCTGGCCGCTCTACCCCTTCTCGTCCTCGGGTCGAACGCGCACGCCGCCAACAACGATCCCCTGGGCGACCTGATTATGTCGGTCGTGACGGGGACCCTGCCGACGGGGCCGGTCTACAAGCTCAAGGCCACGCTCTATCACGCCGGCGCCAAGGGCGTGGGCGCACTTGATGCGCTGGGCTGCAAGGTGGTCGCCATGCGCACCGTCGCGGTGGATCCGCGCCTGATCCCCGAACGCAGCATCCTGTTCATCAAGGAGACCGTCGGCCTCAAGATGCCGGACGGCTCCCGCCACGACGGCTACTGGTACGCCTCCGACAAGGGCGGCGCGATCAAGGGCCAGCGGATCGATCTCTACACCGGCCGAGGCGTGGGCCCCCGCGCCGAGGCTCTGAACCTGGAAAAGCTGACAGCCGTCAGGGTCGGCGAGTTCAAGGGCTGCCCGCAGGGTTGATCCCTGTCTGACCGCTCGTCCCCGCGAAGGCGGGGACCCAAGCGGCCTTTCCGATTTCATCGAATGGACGTGGGCGGGCCGCGGCCGATTGGTTGCGGCTTCACCTGCGACGCAGCTTGGATTCCCGGCTTCGCGGGGCCGAGCGGGATGAGGGCTATGGGGCCTATCGAGAAACCCAACTTCTTCGTCTTCACCGGCGGGCCGGGGGCGGGGAAGACGACGCTGCTGCGCCATCTGGCGGCGCTGGGTGAA
>JAGWSE010000183.1 GCA_028869395.1 Alphaproteobacteria bacterium
GCTGCGCTGGAGGCCTCGATCGGGGCTCGCATCCGCGCACGCCGCCGTCAGCTCGGCCTCAACCAGACCGAGCTCGCCGAGAGGCTCGGCGTGTCTTTCCAGCAGGTCCAGAAGTACGAGCGCGGCACGAACCGGGTGGCGGCCTCGACCCTGGTCGCCGCGGCCCAGGCGCTGTCGACCACCGTGGCCTGGCTGGTGGGGGAGGACGGGCAGGCCGGCGACGACGACCTGTACCTGGCGCTTTCGCGGCCGGGCGCGATCGAGATGCTTCGCGCCTTCAACGCGGTGCCGGACGCCAAGGCGCGCAGCGCCCTGCTGACCCTCGCGCAGGAAATGTCCGAGGCGAAAGGCTGAGCGTCGCCGGCGGTTTGACCGCCCGTTAAGCGTTCACGCCTAGGCTCCGCCGGGAATGCGGAAACCGTTGCGACCCCTGAACGAGCGCCGCCCGCGGCGCACGCACATCACCGCCGAACAGCTGGCCTCGCTCAGCCATGAGTTCCGCACGCCGCTAGGCGGCGTGATCGGCATCGCCCGGCTGCTCGAAGGCACGCGGCTCAGCGAGGAGCAGAGCGCCTATGTCGCGGCGCTGCGCGAGAGCGGCGAGCACCTGTTGACGCTGGTTAACGACGTCCTCGACTTCGCTAAACTGGGCGCGGCTGCACGCGTAGAGCTGCATCCCGAGCCGGTGGACGTCGAGGCGCTGTTGCGCGGGGTCGCCGAGCTGATGTCGCCACGCGCCCGCGAAAAGGGCCTGGAGATCGCCTGGACCGCGCCGGCCGAGCTGTCGGAGATGCACGCCGACGAAAGCCGGTTGCGGCAGATCCTGCTGAATTTCGCCGGCAACGCCGTGAAGTTCACGAGGGCCGGGGGGGTGCTGATCGCCGCCGAAATCGCAGGGCCCGGACGCATCCGCCTGACGGTCGAGGACACCGGTCCCGGGGTCTCAGACGGCGAGCGCGACCGCATTTTCGAACCCTTCGCCCAGGCCGAGCTGGGCCGGGCCGAGGTGGGCGGCGCGGGGCTTGGCCTGGCGATCGCCCGGCGGCTCGCCCAGGCCATGGACGGCGAGGTCGGGGTCGATCCCCGCCGCGGCGGCGGGTCGGTCTTCTGGTTCGAGGCGCCGCTGCGGCCGAACGGCTCGACCTGGGCCGGCCCGGACCTGGCCGGCCGGCGCATCGGAGTGGTCTCGCCCAACCCGATCGTGCGCGAGGCGGCGCGGCGGCAGGTGCAGGCCTGCGGCGGTCACGCCTGGATCGCCGCGGGCCTCGACGCCGCCCTCGCCAAGGCCGAGGCCGGGGACGTGCTCTTGATCGACGACGCCGCCGAGACGCTGAAGCAGCGGTTCCGCGGCGGCCCGGAGCGGCCCGCCATCGTGCTGCTGGCGCCGGAGGACCGCGAGCGGATGACCGCCTACCGGCGCGCCGGCTTTTCCGGGTACCTGATCAAGCCGCTGCGCCGCGCCTCGCTGGTCGAGCGGATCCTCATCGCGGCGGGCGGCAAGGCCGAGGCGACCGCCGCGCCCGACGACGACCGCATTGCGGTGGCCGCCGCCCCCGGCGCGCGCGTGTTGCTGGTGGAAGACAATCCGATCAACGCGCTGCTCGCCCGGGCCCTGCTGGCGCGCGAAGGCTGCGCGGTCGAGCACGTGGCCAGCGGACTGGAAGCCCTGTCCGCGGTCAAGATCGGCGCTTACGACATGATCCTTATGGACATGCGGATGCCCGGCATGTCGGGAGAGGAGGCGGCGCGGGCGCTCCGCGCGCTGGGCGTCACCGCGCCGATCGTGGCCCTGACCGCCAACGCCTTCGAAGAGGATCGCCGGCGTTGCCTGGCCGCCGGCATGAACGACTTCCTGGTCAAACCGCTGTCGCCCGACGCGCTGCGGGTCATGCTGACGCGGTGGGCCGCCCGCGGCTGGACGCACCCGTCGGCGCAGGCCAAGCTCGCCTGACCCGATAAGTCGCCTGGGGCCCGGGGCGCGCTCGAGACCCACGAAACCGAATGACCGCCAACGCAAACTCCGGAGCCAGGCGCAAGCGCACCGCGCTCGCCGTCCTGAAGGAGCTTCGGAAGCCGAAGGTCGCCGTGATGCTGGCGCTCGGCTTCTCGTCGGGCCTGCCGTTCCTGCTGACCGCCAACACCTTCGGCTATTGGCTGCGCGACGCCGGTACGAGTCTGACGGCCATCGGCTTCATCTCCTGGGTCGGGCTCGCCTATTCCCTGAAGGTGTTCTGGTCGCCGGTCGTCGACCGGGTGGACGTGCCGCTGCTCGGCCGGCTGGGCCGCCGACGCGGATGGATGCTGCTGACCCAGCTGTTGGTCGCGGCCGGGCTGATCGGCATGTCGGCGGTGGGCACGGCGGGCGGCCTCGCGCCCATCGGAGCCTTCGCCCTCGTCACCGCCTTCGCCTCGGCCACCCAGGACATCAACATCGACGCCTGGCGGATCGAGGCCGCCGACGACAGCGACGAACTCGGCCTGCTGACCTCGGCCTACCAGCTCGGCTATCGGATCGCGCTGCTCGTCACCGACGCGCTTATCATCGCCGCCGCGGCGCAGATCGGCTGGCGGTTGTCCTACGTCTCGATGGCGGCCCTGATGGCGGTCGGCGTCGGGGCGACGCTGCTCGCCTTCGAGCCGGGCCGCGCAGACGCGGTGCTGCACGACAAGGCGCCGCTGTGGACGCCGCGCGGCTTCTTCGACGCGGTGGTCGGCCCGTTCGTGGACTTCTTCGCCAAGCACAAGTGGGTGGGCGCGCTGATGCTGCTCGCCGTGGCGCTCTACCGGCTGCCCGACTTCGTCATGGGACCGATGTACAACCCCTACTACCACGACCTGGGGCTCTCGAAGGACACGGTGGCGCTGGTGCGCGGGTCGATGGGGCTGATCGCCACCTTCGCCGGGATCGCGCTAGGGGGGCTGAGCTCGATCCGGCTGGGCGTGTTCCGCTCGCTGATGATCGGGGTGCTGCTGGAGGGACTGGGCACCTCGGCCTTCGCGATCCTGGCGCTGCACGCCGACATGCCCACGTTCGCCTCGGTAATGGCGCTGGACAGCTTCGCCCAGGCCTTCGCCGGCGTCGCGCTGGTGGCCTACATGTCGAGCCTGACGAGCCTCGGCTACACCGCCACCCAGTATGCGCTCCTGTCGTCGACCTATGCGCTGCTGGGCAAGTTCCTGAAGGGCTTCTCCGGCGCGACGGTCGAGGCGCTCACCCCCAGCCACGGCCTGCTGGGGGCCTATGCGACGGCCTTCGTCGGTACCGGCCTGATGGCGATCCCGCCAGCCCTGCTCTTCCTGCTGCTCTCACGGCTCAATCGCCGAGCCGACCCGGAGCCCCCGGCGGCGGCGGGCTAGAGCATGCGGCCGCTGAGTTGAATCGATTGTGATCTCGGCGGGGATTCCGAAGAACGCGGGTTCATGAGTCGATGTGGTCCTCTGATTCGGAGGGACTCATGGGCGAGGCGCGTTCGATCGATCTTCGGGAGCGAGTGGTGACGGCGGTGGCGACCGGAATGTCGCGCCGCCAGGCAGCGGCGCGGTTTGCGGTCAGTGTTTCATCGGCGATCCGCTGGAC
>JAGWSE010000184.1 GCA_028869395.1 Alphaproteobacteria bacterium
CCACATGCCCCCGACGCTGACGATCACGCAGGTCGCCAGGACCATGAGCGTGGACAACTAGATCGGAAGGTTCAGGACGAACTCCATGGCTTCCCCCCAAGCGCTCCCCGTTCCTTGAGTGAGCCCCAAGCCTCGCCGTTCGACAGAAACCTGGGTCGAAATTATTGACGTAATAACGTACACGCGTAATCTTCTGCCATTCACCCCGGAGCGAGGGCGGTCCATGGCGCGCGATTTCGGCGGCGAGGCCCGGCCTGCCTGGAGGCCGTCGCGTCGCTTGGCGTTCATGACCTACCACGGCGCGCGAGGCGGGCTGCTTGTCGGCTTCCTGATGTTCGCGGTCTTGCCTACCGCTGTGGCGATCTCGCCGATCGGGCCGGAACTGCTCGGCGAGAAACACAGGCCGATCGCGCCGAGACGCTGCCAGGCGATCACCGCGTCCGCATTCAACCAAGGCTGGAAGGACCGGCCCAGGCGCTTCACCTTCCTGGGCGCGACCTTCGCTCGCCGGCGCGGGGACGCCGACTGCCAGGGCCACAAGGCGGTCTTCGGCAAGGTCTGGTGGCCGGTCTGCGAGTTCGACGTCCCGTTCCAGCTGGCGATCACGCGCCGCGCCGCACGAAGTACTACGCCGTACCGCCCGGGTTCACCGCCATCGTAGACGCCCGTCCGGCCACGCCGACGCGCTGTTTCGTGATCGGGCCGAACACTCTGCCGCTGACCTTGTCGGGCGAGGCGGGGGCCGCCTAGGGCGCTCGTTCCGCCGCCTGGAGCATGGCCTGCAGCATCGCGGTGCGCGCCGCCGAGAGGTCGCGGCCGACGGCGGTAGGCCAGGCGGCGTTCTGCACCACGATCACCCCTTCCTTGCGGAACATGGTGATCGATTGGCCGAAGATGCCGACCGCCTCGACGCGGTCGGGCGAGCGGATCCACCAGAAGAAGCCATAGCCGCCAGGCGGCCGCGCGCCGTCGTCGATCTCCACCTTCGTGGCCTCCGGAAGCCACCAGCTGGGCACGATCTGCTTCCCGCCCGCCTTGCCGCCGCCGAGGATGAATTCGCCCACCCGGCCGTAGTCGCGCAGGGTCATGGAGATGCAGCAGCCGCCCCGCTCGCGGCCTGCCAGGTCGGTCATCCAGACCGCGTCCTGGCCCATCCCGAACGGCTTCCAGATCTTCTCGGAGGCGTAGTCGGCGAGCGGCATGCCGACGGCGTTGGAGACCAGGATCCCCACGAGGTCCGTCTCGCCGGTGTTGTAGTTGAAGGTCGTCCCCGGCGTGTGCGCCCGCGGCAGCTTGCGCAGGTAGCTGACCATCGGGTCGACGCCGGGCTGCAGGATCTTCGTCCCCGCCTGCGCCACGTCCGACTTCGGATCGGCGTAGTTCTCGTCCCACTTCACGCCGGAGCTCATGGTCAGCATGTCGCGGACCGTCACGCCCTCGTAAGCCGAGCCCTTCAGCTGCGGGATGTAGTCGGTGACCGGCGCGTCCAGCCCCTTGATCTTGCCGTCCTGGATCGCCGCGCCCACCAGCGTCGAGGTGATCGACTTGGCGACCGAGAACGAGGTCCAGCGGTCGGTGGGCTTGCGGCCCAGGCCGTAGCGTTCGAGCAGGATCCTTCCGTCCTTCAGCACCAGCAGGCCGGAGACCCGGTAAGCCTTCATGTAGTCGTCGACGGTCCAGGTCTTGCCGTCATAGGTCCAGGTGGGCGCGATCGGATGCGCCGCGACCGGCATCGGATGCACCTCCGCCCCGCGGTGGATCACGTGCGTGGCATAGATCTTCTCGATTGTGCGGTAGCCTGTCGCCTGCTGCTCTCCCTTCCAGAAAAGGATGCTGGGCGTTCCGGGCTCAAGCGGCGTCTGACCGAGCGCCGGGCCGGCGAGGGCCAGCGACAGGGCCGTGGCGGCGAGCATGCGTTTCATGGCGGTTCCCCCCGAGATCTTTCCAACAGGCTTAGCCGTGGTTCCCATCTCCGGCCAAGCGCGTTAGCGAAAGCCGATGGAGTTCGATTTCGACGCGGTGGTGGTGGGCGCGGGCGCCGTGGGGCTGGCGTGCGGCTATGCGCTGAGCCGGCGCGGCCTGTCCGTGGCCGTGCTGGAGAAGGAGGCCGCGATCGGCCAGGGGGTGTCCTCGCGCAACTCCGAGGTCATCCATGGCGGGCTCTACTATCCGACCGGGTCGCTCAAGGCGCGGCTGTGCGTTGAGGGCCGCCGCATGCTCTACGCCTTCCTGGAGGCCCACCAGGTCGCCTTCGACCGTTGCGGCAAACTGGTGGTGGCGACCGCGCCGGACGAGGTCCCGCGCCTTGACGCGATCCTGCAACAGGCCGTCACCAACGGCGTCGAGGGCATGCGACGGCTCACAAGGGCCGAGGCCCAGGCGCTGGAGCCGCAGCTCGCGTGCGAGGCGGCGTTGCTGTCGCCGCAGAGCGGCGTGTTCGACAGCCACGGATACATGCTGGCCCTGCAGGGAGAGATCGAGGCGGCGGGCGGCGCGGTGGTGGTGGCGACGCCGTTCGAAGGCGCCGAACCGCTGGCCGGGGGCGGCTTCCGCGTCCGCGCCGGCGGAGCCGAGGCGACCGAGCTTACCTGTCGATACCTGGTTACCGCGCCGGGACTTTCGGCGCAGGCGGTCGCGGGACGCATCGCCGGCTTTCCGCCCGCCGGGATCCCCGCCGGCCACTACGGCAAGGGCCGCTACTTCCGCCTCGCCGGGAAGGCGCCCTTCTCGCACCTCATCTATCCGCCGCCGATTCATGGCGCGCTGGGCACCCACTACCGGCGCGACCTCGGTGGACAGGCGGTGTTCGGGCCGGACCTGACGTTCGTGGACGAGCTGGACTACAGCGTCGATCCGGCCGCGGCGGCGGGTTTCTACCGCTACATCCGCAAGTTCTGGCCCGAGTTGCCGGAGGGGGCGCTGTCGCCGGACTACGCCGGCATCCGTCCCAAGCTGCACGGGCCCGACGAGCCGCAGCCCGACTTCCGCATCGACGGCGCGGACGCCCATGGGATCGCGGGGCTCGCCGCCCTGTTCGGCATCGAAAGTCCCGGCCTGACCTCGTCCCTCGCCATCGGGGAGGAGGTCGCCGCCAGGCTTGGCCTTGCGTGAGGACCCCGCCCTGCGCCACATGACGGCCTCGCAGACGGGGGGCGGATCATGGCGTGGCGTGGGTTGGCGATTCTGTGCTTGGCGGCCTTCGCGGCCACACCGCTCATGGCCCAGCCGCAACCGGCGGCGAGCCCCGCGGCCAATCCCTACCATCCGCTGAAGACCTTCGCCCCGCTCACCCTGCCCGAGCCCGCCAACCTGATCCGCACCGGCTCGGGCGCGCCGGGGCCCGCCTATTGGCAGAACCGCGCCGACTATCGCATCACGGCAAGGCTCGATCCGGCGACGAAGCAGCTCTTCGGCGACGAAGTCATCACCTACACCAACAACAGCCCCGATGTGCTGGACGTGCTCTGGCTGCAGCTGGACCAGAACGCCTACCGGCCCGACAGCCGGGCCGCCGCCATGTTCCGCAAGCCCGGCGCGCCCTCGACGGACGGCTATCAGATCGAGGCGGTCGACGTGGAGACGCCGCAAGGCGCTGCGGTGGCCCACTACCTGGTCAGCGACACGCGCATGCAGGTGGCGCTGCCCGCGCCGCTCGCCCACGGCGGACAGCTGAAGCTGCACGTGCGCTATCACTTCACCATTCCCGGCGAGTGGGGCGGCCGGATGGGCTGGGGCGAAAGCCGCAACGGGCCGATCTTCGACCTCGCCCAGTGGTATCCGCGGATGGCCGTCTACGACGACCTGCGCGGCTGGGACACGCTCCCGTATCTCGCCAACGAGTTCTACCTCGAGTACGGCGACTTCGACTACGCGGTCACGGTTCCGGCCGACATGATCGTGGCGGGCTCGGGCGAACTCGTGAATCCGGACGAGGTGCTGACGCCCGCCGAGCGGTCGCGCCTGACGCAGGCGCGCGCCAGCGACCGGACGGTCATGATCCGCACACCGGGCGAGGTGCCGCCCGCGGCCAGGCCCTTCGCCAGCGCGACCAAGACCTGGCGGTTCCACATGGACAACACGCGTGACGTGGCCTTCTCCGCCTCGCGCGCCTTCGTCTGGGACGCCGCGCGCATCAACCTGCCGGGCGGCAAGACCGCGCTCGCCCAGTCGGTCTATCCCGCCGAGAGCGCGGGACCCGACGCCTGGGGCCGCTCGACCGAGTACCTGAAGGACTCCGTCGAGCACTTCTCCGCGCGCTGGTATCCCTATCCCTGGCCCAACGCGATCAACGTCGCCGGTCCAGCCTCGGGCATGGAGTATCCGGGGCTGCTGTTCGACGGGATCCGCGACAAGGATAAGGGCCTCTTCTGGGTCACCGCCCACGAGATCGGCCACAGCTGGTTCCCGATGATCGTCGGCTTCGACGAACGGCGCTACGCCTGGATGGACGAGGGCTTCAACACCTTCATCGACGTCTACGAGTCCCAGGACTTCGAGCACGGCGTCTACGGTCCCAAGCGGGACCCGGAGTATGCGCCGGCGAACACCGGCACGCCCGGCGAGCAGATCGCAAAGCTTCTGCAGGATCCGGACGCGCCGGTGATCATGACCCGCGCCGATGCGATCCGGGAGAAGTATCGTCACCCGGTCACCTATTTCAAATCGGCGTACGGCCTGACGCTGCTGCGCGAGGACATCCTGGGCAAGGCCCGCTTCGACCGCGCCTTCCGCAAGTTCATCGCCGAATGGGCGTTCAAGCACCCGCAGCCGTCCGACTTCTTCCGCGCGATGGAGAGCGAAGGCGGCGAGGACCTCTCCTGGTTCTGGCGCGGCTGGTACTTCCACAACTGGACGCTCGATCTGGCGGTGACCGGCGTCTCCTATGTCGGCGGCGATCCGGCCCAGGGGGCGGAGGTCACCGTCGAGAACCGCGGCCAGCTGGTCCTGCCGGCGACGCTCCGGGTCACCTACGCCAGCGGCAAGACCGCCGACGTCCGCGTGCCGGTCGAGACCTGGATGCAGGGCGGCCGCCGCGCCTTCACCCTGCCGGCCGGCCAAGGCCGGGTGACGGAGGCGGTCATCGACCCCGACCGCCGCCTGCCGGACCGCGACCGCTCCAACAACAGCTTCAGGCCGTAGGTGGCGATCGCCTCCCCGGCGGTTGGCTCACCGGGGGGCGAGCTTCAGGATCTCGCCGTCGGCCTCGTCGGTCAGGAGGTAGATCGCCCCATCCGGCCCGATCACGACGTCGCGGATGCGCTTGTGCAGGTCCTGCAGCAGCCACTCCTCGCCGACCACGCGGTCGCCCTTCAGGGTCAGGCGCGCCAGATGCTCGGAGGCGAGGCCGCCCACGAACAGGCTGCCCTTCCAGGCTGGGAACAGGTCCGCGTCGTAGAAGGCCATGCCCGAGGGCGCGATCACCGGGTCCCAATAATAGATCGGCTGTTCCATGCCCGGGTGGGCCGTGATCCCGGCGCCCACCGGCTTGCCGGAGTAGTCCTCGCCGTAGGTGATGACCGGCCAGCCGTAGTTCCTGCCGGGCCTGGGGATGTTGATCTCGTCACCGCCGCGCGGGCCGTGCTCGACGGTCCAGAGCTGGTGCGTCCAGGGATTGATGGCCGCCGATTCGATGTTGCGATGGCCCAAGGACCAGATCTCCGGCCGGTCGCCCGCCTTGCCGACGAACGGGTTGTCCTTCGGGATCGAGCCGTCGGCGTCGATATGGACCACCTTGCCGAGGTCGTTGTTGAGCAGCTGGGCGTCGTGCTGGCCCTCCGGCACGAAACGGTCACCGACGCCCACGAACAGCGTCCCGTCGGGGGCGAAGACCATCCGACCGCCCATATTGAGCTTCGAGGGCAGGGCGGGCTGGGCGCGGAAGATCACCGTCACGCCTTGCAGCGCGGCCTTGCCCCGGCTCCCCACCAGCTTGCCGCGGGCCACGGAGAGGCCCGAGAGGCCGCCGGGGCGCGGCTCCTCGTAGGCCAGATAGACGAAGCCGTTCTGTCTGAAGTGAGGATCCAGCGCGAGACCGAATAGCCCCGCCTGGCCGCCCGTCGTGACGGCCGGCACGCCCGCGACCGGGGGCGACAGCGCGCCGGTCCTGCCGACGATCCTGAGGCGGCCCACCCGCTCGGTCACCAGCATCCGCCCGTCTGGCAGGAAGGCGAGGCTCCACGGATGGTCCAGGCCCCTGGCCACTCTCAGCACCTGGAAGCGCATCGCGGTGGTGAGCGCCGGCGCCCGCGTCTGGCCGGGGAAGGCGGGGTGCTGGCCCGCGGCGTTGGGCGCGCGCGTCTCGGCGGGCCGGGGCGCGGCGGCCATGGCGGCAGGTCCGGCCACCAGCATCGACAGGGCGAGGATCGGGGTCAGGCGTCGCATCGGGGCCTCCGACTAGAGGGGGCCGACCGCCGCCTCCAGAGCGGCCCTGGGCGTCTCGCCCGCCAGGTGGATCAGCGACCAGACCGCGAAGAACAGGAGCCGCCAGCGGCCGCCTTCGGACGCGAAGGCGGACTTGACCTGCTCCGCGCTCCTTAAACGCCTGACGGTGTCGATTCGGGTGATCCGATCGCCGATCTCCCGGGCGCGCGGACCGATCCAGGCCTCCACCGGCACGGTGAAGCCCTGTTTCCTCGCCCAGGGATCCGCCGCCGGGCAGGCGCGCTCCAGCCACCTCCTGAGAAGCCACTTCCCGTAGCGCCCGCGCACCTTGAAGCGGTCCGGCAAGGGAAAGGCGAAGGCGGCGACCTGCGGGTCCAGGAACGGCGTGCGTCCCTCCAGCCCGTGCGCCATCAGGCAGCGGTCGAGCTTCAGCAGCAGGTCGGCCGGCAGCCAGGTGACGACATCGGCCCACTGGGCCTGCTGCAATGGCGTCAGCCCCGGAGGCGGCCGCGCCTCGCTGCGCCAGCGCGCCATCAGCGCCGTATCGTCCGGCCTGGGCTCCGCCGGCCGGCCCCCCAGCCACGCGGGGCGCAACGCGCGTCGGTAGCGTCCATAGCCACCGAACAGCTCGTCGCCGCCTTCCCCGGTCAGGACGACCGTCAGGGTCCCCTTGGCGGCCTCGGCCAGCTTGTAGGTGGGCAGGATCGCGTAGTCGGTGGTGGGATCGTCCAGCGCCCAGGCGACCTCCGGCAGGATGCGCCAGAAGTCGGCCTCGTCGAACGAGGTCTCCCGCCAGTCCAGGTCCAGGGCGCGCGCGACCTTTTCGGCCGCCGCCCGTTCGTCCTTCGCGCCGGGCGCCTCGAAGCCGCAGGTGAAGGCGGTCACCGGTCGCTCGTTCAGCCGCGCCATGAGCGTGGCGATCGCCGCGGAGTCCACGCCGCCGGAAAGAAAGAGGCCGTAGGGCACGTCCGAGCGCTGATGCACGCGCACGCTGTCCTCGAGCACAGCGTCGAGGCCCTTCAGCATCTCGGCTTCGTCACCGCCGGACGCGGCGGGCGTGCGCGGCAGCGACGCCTTGCGCTTTCCCGAGACGATGCGGCCGCTGCGCACCTCGACCACCTCGCCGGGCACGAGGCGGCGCAGACCCTGGAAGCAGGTCCGTTCGGCGAGCGTGTAGTTGAAGCCCAGCAGCTCCCGTGCGGCCGCCTCGTCCAGCACGGGCTGCATCAGCCCGGCCTTGAAGAACGCCCGGGGCTCCGAAGCGAAGGCCAGGCCACCGTCGTGCTCCATGATGTAGAGCGGCTTGATGCCGAACGGATCGCGCGCCAGCCAGGTGCGCCCGTCCGCGCCGACGAGGCAGAGCGCGTACATCCCCCGCAAGCGGTCGAACGCCGCCTCTCCGAGATCGCCGTAGATGTGCAGCAGGGGCTCGAAGTCCGAGCCGGTGGACAGCCGGCCCGCGAGCCCGAATTCCTCAGCCAGTTCGACGTAGTTGTAGATCTCGCCGTTGCCGACGACCGTCGCACCCGCCGCGTGCAGCGGCTGCCAGCCGCCTTCCAGGTCGATGATCGACAGGCGCGCGTGCGCCAGCGCCGCGCTCGCTGTCTGCTCGAGGCGGATGCCGTCGGGGCCGCGGTGGCTCAGCGCCTCGGCCATGGCCCGTGTCGTCGACGGCGCGCCATCGCCGCCCGCCAGCACGCCCGCGATCCCGCACATGACTCAGGCGGCTCCGTAATCGGCGAAGAGGGTCTTCCACTGGCCCACGACGGCGGCTTCCGAGAAGTCAGCCGCCACCCGCGAGAGCCCTCTGCCCGAAAGCTCGGCCCGCAGGTCAGGCGCCTCCAGCAGTCGCCGCACGGCCTGGGCCAGCGCGTCGGGATCGTCGATCGGCGTCAGCAGCCCGTCGATTCCATGGTCGATCAGCGTCTTCGGCCCCTGGCTCTCGGCGGCCACCACGGGCAGCCCGTGCGCCCAGGCCTGGATCACCACATTGCCCAGCGGCTCGTACCGCGACGGGAAGACGCACACATCCGCCGCGCGGTAGAGCGCCGAAGGATCGGTGCGCCAACCCAGGAAGCGGACGCGTGGCGCGACGCCCAACGCCTCCGCCAGCGCCTTCAGCTTGGCCTCCTCGGGCCCCACGCCGGCGATCCAGAGATAGGCGTCCGGAAGCCTGGCCAACGCCGCCAGGCTCACGTCGTGGGCCTTGGCCTCGTGCAGCCGGCCCATGCCCAGCAGCAGCGGGGCGTCGGCGGGGGTGGCCAGGCTCGCGCGGTCGACCGGCGGGGCGTCGAGCGGCGCCTCTGCGAAATTCGGGATGACGCGCACCCGGCCCGCCGGCCATCCTTGCCCCACGATCCAGTCGGCGATGTCCTCGGTGTTGGCGACCAGGGCATCGAACCCCTTGTAATATTTCAGGTTGTAATAACCGCCGAGGCGGCCGATCCGCGCCCACGGGCCTTTCGGCGTATGCCGCGCCGCCCGGCTCATCCAGGCGAGCACGAGCCGGGCGTCCTGGCGGCGGGCGAAGCGGGCGATCCCGGGCTTGGTCAGGACGTCGAGCGGACCGGAAAAGCCGAACACATCCACGACCACCTTGGCTTTCGCCAGCGCCGCCTCGCGCGCCGGGTGCCGGCGCACCGCGGCCGCCTGCGCCAGGCCGCCGCGGGACAGGGCGGAGACGAGGTCCACGAAGTAGGTTTCCGCACCGCCTTCGCCGGAGGTCCCCAGGATGTGCAGGATGCTCATGCGCGGGCGCGAACCTAGCGGTTCGGACGGCTTTGCCAAGCGGCTTGAAGGCGGCAAGACGAGCCCCTATAACCCGCGCCTCGCGCACGCGCGGGGTCCCTGGCTGGGTAGCTCAGCTGGTTAGAGCGGTGGATTCATAACCCACAGGTCGGCGGTTCGAGCCCGCCCCCAGCTACCAGGGCCCCGCCGCCAATGTGCGCGCCAGGGGCTGCGATCACGTCTTCCACGACTTCCAAGCCGCTGACCGCCTGGGCGATCACCACGGGCGAGGCGGGCATGCGCACCCAGGCGCGAGGTCTCGCGAGCGCGGTGGCGGCCGATGTGGTCGAGAAGATCGTGGGCGTGCGCTGGCCCTGGAGCTGGTTCCAGTCGGGTTGGCCGGGTGTCCTGAAGGGCGTCCAACCCCGCGAAGGCGGTCCGCTCGCGCCGCCCTGGCCCGATGTGATCGTCACCTGCGGCCGCCGGTCTGCGATCGTCGGAGTAGCGGTCAAGGCGGCGGCAGGCGGCGCGCCAGTGCTCGCCCACGTCCAGGATCCGCTGGCCAGGCCCGGCCGGTTCGACCTGATCGTGGCCATGGAGCACGATCTGGTCCGAGGCCCCAACGTCGTCCGGGTGGTCACCGCCCTGCACGACATGACGCCGGAAAAGCTCGCGGCCGGCCGCGCGGCCTGGCAGGCGCGCTTCGCGCCGCTGCCGCGGCCGCTCGTGGGCGTCCTGCTGGGCGGCCCGACGCGTGGCAGCGCCTTCGGGCCGGCGGAGGCGAGCGCGTTGCACGAGCGGCTGTCCGCGCTTCGCGCGTCCCTGGGCGGCAGCTTCGTCGTCGTCCCCTCGCGGCGCACCCCGGACGAGGCGCTGGCGGTGTTCCGGCGCGCCGCGGCGGACGATCCCGCCGCGTGGGTCTGGGACCGTACGGGCGACAACCCCTACGTGGGCGTTCTGGCCCTGGCCGACCGCCTGGTGGTGACCGGCGACAGCGTTTCCATGGTCTCCGAAGCGCTGGCCACTCCGCATCCGGTGGAAGTGTTCGCCGGGCGGCTCCGCAAGCGCCATGAAGGGTTCATCCGCACCCTGGTCGACCACGGGGTGGTGCGCATCTTCGACGGACAGGCGTTCGATCATCCGCCTCGCCCGGTGGTCGACGCGACCCGCCGGGCCGCCGAGGCGCTTCGCGAGGCGATCGCCCGCCGCGGCTAGACGAGCGTCCGGCCGGTGATCCTCTCCAGGGTTCTCAGCGGCGAGGCCTCGGGATGCTCCATGGCCGCGACCGGAACGTAGAAAGTCTGTTCGAAGGCGTAGCGGCCGCCCAGCGCGGCATGCACGACGGAGTCGGTGAACACGAGCCAGGTCGCACCGGGCGGGAAGTTCACGTCCCAGTGCGGCGCGCTCGCCTGATAGCCGTCGTCCTCTTTCGAGGCGTCGTGCAGTTGGAGCATCAGGTTGTCGTAGGCGGTGCGGCGGCCCTTGGTCAGCCCCAGCGTCTGCATGAGCATGGCCTGTCCGGGCGCCATGGCGCGGGCTTTGGGCAGGAAGCGCGCGGCGTGCTCGGCGAACGGCTCGCCGACCCGCCAGTAGCGGGCCTCGCCCGACGGATTGACGTTCCGGAAGACCCGCAGGATGCGCCGCCCCTGGACAGGGCTCGACGGGAAGGCGTCCACGTGCAGGCGCCGGTCGTCCTTGCGCTTGGAGAGATTGTGGTCGGCCGCGCGCGGCCGATAGCTCGTCCGTCCCACCTGCAGAGAGGCGGCGTAGCCGGGCGCCAGGTCCCGAACCAGCTCCTCCGCCCAGGCCGAATAGCGCGCCACCAGCGTCTTCAGCTTCTCCCGCGCGGCGCCCTCGGCCGTCGTGCCCTTCAGCTCGCCGGTCGCGGGGCTGTAGCTGACGTTCTTCACGCCCTCGCCGGACACTTCGGCGAACATCACGTCCTCGAACCCGGCCGTGTCGAAATCCAGGTCCGGGAGCAGCACGACCGAGCCGTGCTCCAACAGGCGCGCGGCCGCGCCCTCCGCCCGCTTCCTGTCCAGGACGGCGACGGGCGCCGGGGCGTCGAGGCGGGCGGGTTCGGCGGTCATGCGGGCAGGATATAGCAGCCGCCGGCCCGGACGAGCAGACCTAAGGCCGCGCCGAGCCCCACTCGTTCCAGCCGGCGAAGCGCGGCGTCTTGGGCACGTACATGGTCTCCAGCGTCTCGACCTTGAAGCCGGCGCCCTCGATCGCCTTGGCCACCGGACGCGTCAGGTGGCAGCCGCCGGCGATCTTCTTCCAGAAGGGCTCGATCCGATGCTGCCACTTGGCGACGCCCTGGTCGGGCGCCAGGCCGTGCTCGCAGAACAGGAAGCGGCCGCCCGGCTTCAGCACCCGCCGCGCCTCGGCCAGCGCCAGAGGCGGCGTGCAAACCGAGCAGAGGGTGAAGGTGCAGACGACCGTGTCGAAGCTCTTGTCCTCGAAAGGCAGCGCCTCGGCGGTCCCCTCGTCGATGCGGACCTTCAGGCCGGGCTCCCGCTCGGCCGCCTGGGCGGCGAGCCGCAGCTCTGGCGACGGATCGACGCCCATCACCTCCTTCACCCGCGCCGGATCGTAGTAGCGCAGGTTCAGCCCCATCCCGATCCCCAGCTCGAGCACCCGGCCCTCGGCTTTCGGCACGACCTTGGTGCGCTGCTTCATCATCGGTGGCGATGAGCAGGCGAAGCCCAGAAGTTTGGGCAAGACG
Source organism: Alphaproteobacteria bacterium (assembly GCA_028869395.1). GTDB lineage: Bacteria > Pseudomonadota > Alphaproteobacteria > Caulobacterales > Caulobacteraceae > Phenylobacterium. The sequence goes on from JAGWSE010000184.1 coordinate 11,837, forward strand.
AATCGGTCGTACAGCGAAGCCATGTTCCTCCCCCGAGGTGTTCTTTAGCGTACGTCATACACCGTCGGGGCGGGTCCTAGCGACACCGGACCGAGCGTCGTTCGCCCAGCCTGGAAATAAATCGTGGCCTGCGCCTGCTGGCCGGAGCCCTGACGGGCCTCGGCGACCGTGGCGGCGGCGCTGGCGGCCTGCTGCGAAATGGCGCCGGTCTGGCCCATGGCCGCCAGCGCCTGCGGCGCCTGCCGCAGCGTGACGGGCAAGCTCCCGCGCAACCGCCCGTCGGTTCCAACCGTCAGCGTGCCGGAATTGGCGCCGATCAGCGCCGGGCCGGCGGTGAGGCCCGCCTGCCGCACGCTCATCTGCCCGCCGGCGTCGCTCCAGTGGCGAACCGCGGCGGCCCAGTTGGCGCCCGTGAACGCGCTCATCTTCGACAGCGTCGAATTCCAGACGATGGAGATCGGCTTGTCGCCGGCGATTCGCCCGAGCAGCCCCGCCGGCCGCGCCTTGCCCTTGTCGACGCTAAGGAAGACGCCGCCCTGGTCGTCCGGTCCGGCGCGCAGGTGGAACTCCACCTTGTCGGCGCCGGTGAGCGCGAACGGCTGGGCTCCGGCCTCGGGCTGGAAGACGAGCCCGTCGCCCTCGAAGTCGAAGCTGGGCGGCCTGTGGCTGAAGTCGAAGACCGCCGCGCGGATCGCCTTGCCAGTCACCCGCACCGGCCCGGCCTTGGGCCGCACGAAGGCGGCGCCGTTGGGGGCGGCCAGGATCCAGTGCCCCAGCGCGTGCATGTAGGCCTCGCCCTCCAGAGTCGGAGCTTCGAGCGCCCAGCCGGACGGCGCGCGCACGACCGCGTCGGTCAGCGTCACGTCCATGCGGAAGGGATAGCCGCCGATCTGCCGGTCGCGCCACGACACCTGATAGCCGGCGCGGGTCAGGTCGGCGACGGCGGCGTCCATGCGCACCTGCGCCTGGTTTCGCGCCCACACCCAGAGCGCCGACCAGGCGACGATCAGGATCAGCAGCAGGACGAAGGGGAGGTAAAGCCCCAGCCGGCTCGGTTTGCGGGCGGGGGCGGGATCGGGCACAGACATGGGCGAGGGGCGGCGGGGGCTGGTGGACGAGGGAATGGGCGACGCGGCGCGTTGGGTGTTCGGCTACGGCTCGCTGATGTGGCGGCCGGGATTCCCGTACGCCGAGCGGGCGGGCGCCACCCTACACGGCCGCAGGCGCGCCTTCTGCATCTATTCCGTCCATCACCGGGGAACCTATGAGCGGCCGGGCCTCGTGCTGGGTCTGGCCCCCGGCGGGGCGGTGCGCGGCATGGCCTATCGCGTGGCCGAGGCGGATTGGGCCGAGGTCTACGCCTACCTGATGGAGCGCGAGCAACCGACCGAGACCTATGTCGAGGCGCACCGCAACGTGCGCCTCGCCGACGGCCGGCGGGTCGAGGCTCTGGTTTTCCTCTCCGATGTCCGCCATCCGCAGTGGGCCGGCGCTCTGAGCCTTCAGCGCCAGGCCGAGCTGATCGCCGGCTCGACAGGGCTCTCCGGCCGCAACGTCGACTATCTTCGCGACCTCGTTCAGCACCTGCGCGAGATAGGCGTCCGCGATCAGGGCCTGGAGACCCTGCTGGGCCTGGTGGAGGCGAGGGAGCTCGCCGGTTAGAGCGAAAGCAGTCTGTTCGAGGCCGTCTCGATCCGCTCTTCCAGGATGCGCATGAACTCCGCCCGCTTCAGCCCGGGCGGGATCGGCTCCAGGTATTCGAACACGATGACGCCGGGATGGCGGATGAACCCGTGCGCTGGCCAGTGGACTCCGGAGTTCGTGGCCACCGGATAGACCGGCACGTCGAGCTCGCGATAGAGCGCCGCGACCCCTGGCTTGTAGTCCCCCGCCACACCCGGTTCGCCGCGATGGCCCTCCGGGAAGATCACCACCTGGCGGCCCTTGGCGAACAGGGCCTTGGCCTCCCGCACCATCTGTTTCAGCGCGCTCGCACCGGCGCCGCGGTCGATGTCGATGGTGCCCACCTTGGCCGCGTACCAGCCGAACCATGGGATCCAGTTCAGCTCCTTCTTCATGACGAAGACGGAGCCGGGCAGCCAGGTGAACTGGGCGAAGACGTCCAGCATGCACTGGTGCTTCGGCGCGACGAGCGCCGGGCCGCTCGGGATGTGCTCGCGCCCGCGCACCTCCACTCGGATCCCGCAAACGGCGAGGAGGCTCACAACGCCGCGGCCCCAGAAGTGGAACATCCCGAGCGTCCACCGCGAAGGCCCGAACAGGATGGGCGTGCAGCCCACGGCCACGAGCGCGGTCCAGAGATAGAACAGGACCACGAAGACGAACGAGCGGACAGCGGTCACGTTCAACCCTTCTGCGGCGCCGGAGCGGGGGCCTTGTCGCGGGGTCCGAGACTCAGGACCGCCTCCCGGCCGAGGATCGCCAGATACTTGCAATATTCGACGACCAGCAACCGGGCCTGCGCCGGCGAGCGCCACCACCGGCGCGCATTGAGCGCCGAGGTAGCCACGGGATAGGCCTGCAGCTTCACCCCCTCGGGCTTCAGCACGGCGCGCAGCTCCAGCATGGCGCGCGGCATGTGGTAGTCGGCGGTCACGACGATCAGGCTCCTGAAGCGCATGGCCCTGGCCCAATCCTCTGTCTCGCGGGCGTTGCCCACCGTGTCGAGCGCCGAGAATCCCAGGTCGACGCAGCAGTCGTAGAGCCGCTTCACCGCGCCGGTCACGTTGCGCACGTCCTCGCGCGTCAGGTCGCGGTTCACGCCCGAGACCAGCACCCGTTTGCCGTAGTTCGCGGCGAGCAGGTCCACGGCGGCGGTGATTCGCTCCTGCGCGTTCACACCGGTCAGCGCCACGATCCCGTCCGCGGGCTGCGGATCCGGGGCCGGCGTCGACTGCTCGACACGGCTGGCGAAGGCGAACAGGCCGGAGGTCCAGATGAGCACCAGGACCAGGAAGGCGGCGACGCTTCTCATTCCATGTCCCGCACGAGACGAAGGGCCGTGACGCGCGCGGCCAGCGCAGCGACGCCGGCGGCGGCGAGCGGGCAGAGCACGACGACGGCCAGGTCGCTCCAAGCCACCGGCAGGGCGGGGGTCACGCCGGCAGGGCC
>JAGWSE010000185.1 GCA_028869395.1 Alphaproteobacteria bacterium
CTTCATGGTGGAGCTAAGCGGAGTCGAACCGCTGACCTCTTGAATGCCATTCAAGCGCTCTACCAACTGAGCTATAGCCCCAAGAAACCTGTCTTGGTCTTCTCCCGGGAGGCGGGCCCCGCGGGAGGCGCGGAACCTATTCAAACAGCCAGGCGCGATCAAGTCCGGCCCGCGGCGATTTTTGTCGCGGGCCGGGAAACTTGACTATTCCTCGTCGCCCGCGTCCGGCAGGCCCTCGATCTCGGAGTCGTCGAACTCGTCGTCCTCCTCCTCCAGGAAGGGCACGTCGGCGTCGTCCTCGACCTCCTCGTCCTCGGAGAATTCGCCGAGATCCTCGGACACAGGGCCGACGCCGGGCTCGACGCCGTCCTCCTCGTCCTCGTCCCCGGTGAGAGCCGGCTCGTTCTCGACCTCGTCGAGCTCGGGCGCGCCGGCGTCCTCTTCCTCCTCCTCGGCCTCGGCGCCTTGGACCTGGTCCTCGCGCTCCTCCTCGATGTCGGCTTCGGGCGCCACCGCGCGGGCGCGAACGCGGCGGTTGCGGATGGCCTCGTCAGGATCGAACTCCGTCCCGCACTTTGGACAGTGGGCGGGCCGCTTGTTGAGATCGTAGAACTTGGCTTGGCAGTGTGGGCAGATCTGTTTGGCGCCCAGCTCGGGATTGGCCAATGTCGGCGTGCCTCTGAACGTGTCGGGTGGCTCGAAAGCGGGCTCCCTTGCCATGGGCGAAGGCGGCTGTCAAAAGCATTCCCCCTCGTGAATTCCCCTCGGAGCGGGAGGCTCGTTCTCGACCCATGACGGCGGCTCAACTGACCGCCAGCCGCGCCGGCGCCCTGAGCGGCCGCGTGCGCGCTCCCGGGGACAAATCGATCTCTCACCGGGCCCTGATCCTGGGCGCCCTGGCGAGCGGCGAGACCTCCATCGAGGGCCTGCTGGAAGGCGATGACGTCCTGCGCACCGCCCACGCCATGCGCGCGTTCGGCGCCGAGGTCGTCCCTCTCGGCCAGGGCCGCTGGCGCGTGCTCGGCCACGGCGGCTTCGCGGAGCCGGCCGACGTCGTGGACTGCGGCAACGCAGGGACCGGCGTGCGCCTGATCATGGGCGCGGCCGCCGGCTTCGACATGGCGGCGACCTTCACGGGTGACGAATCCCTTCGCGGCCGGCCCATGCGGCGCGTGCTGAAACCCTTGGGCGAGATGGGCGCGACGTGGGCGGCGCGCACTGGCGACCGCCTGCCGCTGACGATCCGCGGCGGCAATCTCCGGCGCGTGTCCTACCGGCTGCCCGAACCCTCGGCGCAGGTGAAGTCGGCGGTGCTGCTGGCGGCCCTGAACGCCCAGGGCGGGGCGGAGGTCGTCGAGCCGGAGCCCACCCGCGACCACACCGAACGAATGCTTCGGGCGTTCGGCGCGACCGTCGAGGTGGTCGACGACATCGCCGCGCGCCGGATCTCGATCGCCGGCGGCCAGCGGCTAAAGGGAACCCACGTCCAGGTGCCCGGCGATCCCTCCTCGGCCGCCTTCCCGCTGGTCGCGGCTCTGGTCACCCCCGGGTCGGAGGTGACTGTCGAGGGCGTGCTGCTCAATCCACTGCGCACCGGGCTCTTCGAGACCCTGCGCGAGATGGGCGCCGACCTGACGGTGGACACTGCGCGTGAGGCCGGCGGCGAGCGCGTCGGCGATGTCACCGCCCGGCATTCGGCCCTGCACGGCGTCATCGTGCCGCCCGACCGGGCGCCATCGATGATCGACGAGTACCCCATCCTCGCGGTGGCCGCGGCCTTCGCCGACGGCCCGACGGTAATGCGCGGCCTGGCCGAGCTGCGCGTCAAGGAAAGCGACCGCATCGCCCTGATGGCCGCGGGGCTCGCGGCCTGCGGCGTGGGCGTCGAGGAGGAGCCGGAAGGCCTGACCGTCGTGGGCGCGGCGCGCGGCAACCACGGCGTCCGCGGCGGCGGCCGGGTCGCGACCCGCGGCGACCACCGCATCGCCATGTCGCACCTGGTCCTGGGGCTCGCCAGCGATGCACCCGTCACCGTCGACGAACCGGGCATGATCGCCACCAGCTTCCCCGGTTTCGTCGAGCTGATGCGCGGCCTCGGCGGGGAGATCGCAGAGGTGTCTCCGCAGGGGCCGGGCGAGCGGCGGTGAACGGCCCCTTCGTCATTGCGGTGGACGGCCCGGCGGCGTCGGGCAAGGGGACGATCGCGGCGCGCCTGGGGCAGGCTTACGGCCTGCCGGTGCTCGACACCGGACTCCTCTACCGCGCCGTCGGCGTCATGGCGCAGCGGGCCGGGCAGGACGCCTCCGACGAGGACGCCTGTGCGGCCGCGGCCGCCGTGCTGCGGGCCGAGGACCTGGCCGATCCGGCCTTGCGCACCCGTGAGGCGGGCGAGCTCGCCAGCCGCGTGGCCGTGCATCCGCGCGTGCGGGCCGCCCTGCTCAGCTTCCAGCAGACCTTCGCCAGCCAGGAGCAGGGCTCGGTCCTCGATGGCCGCGACATCGGCACGGTCATCTGCCCGGACGCCCCGGCCAAGCTCTTCGTCACGGCGACGCCCGAGGTCCGCGCGGAGCGCCGCTGGAAGCAGCTCCAGGAACAGGGCGAGGCGGTGGGCTATGACGACGTGCTTGCCGACATCCGGATCCGCGACGCCCGCGACGGCGGCCGCGACGCCGCCCCGATGCGGCCGGCCCCCGACGCGGTCTTGCTGGACACCTCCCGAATGACTATAGGAGAGGCCGCCGATGCGGCCCGCCGCATCGTCGAGGCGGCGCGCGCCCGCTGGGACCGGTCCTGAAGGACTCCCCTGCGGAGCAAATCCAACCGCGCCGGACCCGAAAGAACGACGGCTGCGGGCGATCCGAAATCCTTAACCCGACGCGACGACTCCGTCCGACGCCACACGGTGCGCGGGGCGCACGTCATTTGAAGACGAAAGACATTATGGCTGACGATATGAGCCTCAACCCGTCGCGGGACGACTTCTCCGCGCTGCTCGACGAGTCCCTCGGCGGGCGTGATCTGATGGAAGGCCAGGTGGTGCACGGCAAGGTCGTGGCCATCGAGAAGGACTTCGCCATCGTCGACGTCGGTCTGAAGACCGAAGGCCGCGTGCCGCTGAAGGAGTTCGGCCCCGGCGAGGACGGCAAGCCGCCGCTGAAGCCGGGCGACACCGTCGAGGTGTTCCTGGAGCGTGTCGAGAATGCGCTGGGCGAGGCGGTGATCAGCCGCGAGAAGGCCCGCCGCGAGGAGGCCTGGACGCGCCTTGAGGCGATCTACGAGCGCAACGAGCCGGTCAACGGCGTCATCGTCGGCCGCGTGAAGGGCGGCTTCACCGTCGACCTCGGCGGCGCCTCGGCCTTCCTGCCGGGCAGCCAGGTGGACATCCGCCCGGTGCGCGACGTGGGCCCGCTGATGGGCCGCGAGCAGCCGTTCGCCATCCTCAAGATGGACCGCCCGAGGGGGAACATCGTCGTCTCCCGCCGCGCCATCCTGGAAGAGGCCCGCGCCGAGCAGCGCACCGAGCTGGTCAACCAGCTGCACGAGGGCGAGGTGCGCGAGGGCGTGGTCAAGAACATCACCGACTACGGCGCGTTCGTCGACCTCGGCGGCATCGACGGCCTGCTGCACGTCACCGACATGAGCTGGAAGCGCGTCAGCCACCCGAGCCAGGTGCTGGCCGTGGGCGACACGGTGAAGGTGCAGATCGTCAAGATCAACCCCGAGACCCAGCGCATCAGCCTGGGCATGAAGCAGCTGCAGTCCGACCCGTGGGACGGCGTCGAGGCCAAGTACCCGGTGGGCGCCAAGTTCAAGGGCCGCATCACCAACATCACCGACTACGGCGC
>JAGWSE010000186.1 GCA_028869395.1 Alphaproteobacteria bacterium
GAGCGCCAGCGGCGTGAAACCGGCCAGGGCGAGGAGGCCGATCACGTCCGCGCCGGGCGGCAGGCGCGCGAACCGGACGGCCAGCGCCGCCCCGACGGAGACCCGGATGGCCTTGCGGTAGAACGGGTCACAGCAGGCGGCGTCGATCAGCACCGCATCTGCGCCGAAGGCCGCGGCGTTGCGGAAGAGGCCGCCCATGTTGTCGTGGTTGGCGATGCCGAAGAGGCCGACCACGAGGGCGCGGGCCGGCAGGTCCGCCAGCAGCGCCTCGGCCGCAGGCTCCGCTCGTTCGCCGACGGCAAGCACGCCGCGGTGGATGGGAAACCCGACGACGGCGTCCATCACGGCCTGCGCGGCGACATATACGGGCGCCTCGGGCGAGAGGCCCGGGATGCGGGGCGCGAGTCCCGCCAGGCGGCTCTCCGCCACCAGCACCGACCGCACCGGATGCCGGCCCGTGGCGACCAGCTTCTCGAGCACCACCGCCCCTTCGGCGATGAAGCGCCCCTGGCGCCCCACCAGGTCGCGCTCGCGCACCTGGAGGTAGTCGGCGAGCCGCGGATCGCCGGCATCTTCGATGCGGATCAGGTTCACGAGGGGCTCGACAAAGTTGACGCTTGCGTCATTTTGAAGTCACGCGAGGGCAAAGGGCGGAGGAAATCCTATGGCGGACGGCAATGTCGCGGTGCAGGCGAAGGCGCGGGAAGAGGCCTACGCCGTTCCGCTGGACCAGCTCAACCCCGCCCAGCCGGCCCTTTTCCAGGCCGACGCCCAAGGACCGTACTTCGAGCGCCTGCGGACGGAAGACCCGGTCCACTACACGGCCGAGAGCGAGTTCGGTCCGTACTGGTCGGTCACGAAGTACAACGACATCATGGCCGTGGACACCAATCACCAGGTGTTCTCATCCGAGTTCACCCTGGGCGGCATCACCATCGGCGGCGGCAGCCAGAACTTCGACCCGCTGCCGATGTTCATCGCCATGGATCCTCCCAAGCACGACATCCAGCGCAAGACCGTGAGCCCGGCGGTCTCGCCCGCCAATCTGCAAGTCCTGGGCCCGCTGATCCGCGAGCGCGCCGCCAAGATCCTCGACGGCCTTCCGATCGGCGAGGCCTTCGACTGGGTCGACCTGGTCTCCAAGGAGCTGACGGCGATGACGCTGGCCACGCTCTTCGATGTGCCCCAGGCGGACCGCCGCAAGCTCACCTACTGGTCCGATGTGGTGACCGCCGCGCCGGGCCAGGGCCTGGTGGAGAGCTTCGAGCACAAGATGCAGATCTTCCAGGAATATCAGGCCTATTTCGCCGAGATCTGGAACCGGCGTGTGAACGCCCCGCCGGCCGGCGACCTGATCTCCATGCTGGCGCATGGGGAGGCCACGAGGAACATGGAGCCGCGCGAGTTCTTCGGGAACATCGTGCTCCTGACGGTCGGCGGCAACGACACCACGCGCAATACGATCTCGGGCTCGGTCTATGCGCTCAATCAGAATCCCGACCAGTACCGCAAGCTGCGCGAGAACCCCGGACTGATCCCGTCGATGGTCTCCGAGACCATTCGCTGGCAGACGCCGCTCGCCCACATGCGGCGCACCGCCAAGGAAGACGTCGAGTTCCGGGGCAAGCGGATCCGCAAGGGCGACAAGGTGGTCATGTGGTACGTCTCCGGCAACCGCGACGACGAGGTGATCGACAACCCGAACGCCTACGTGATCGACCGCGAGCGGCCGCGTACGCACATATCGTTCGGGTTCGGAATCCACCGCTGCGTCGGTAACCGGCTGGCCGAGCTGCAGCTGACCATCATCTGGGAGGAGATCCTGAAGCGCTTCCCCGAGATCCTCGTCACGGGCGAACCCAAGCGGGTCTATTCGACCTTCGTGAGGGGCTACGAGACCCTGCCGGTGGTGATCCCGACCCGGAACTGAGGCCCAAACCTGGTCGTGAGCCGCCCAGTCGCGGACTAGTCGCGCACCTCGACCTTGGCGGGCCGCGGCCACGCGCGGACGGTCACCGCCAGGGTCATGGAGGCCAGAACCGCGATCAGCGAGCCGAACAGCTGCCGGCCTTCCAGGCCATCCGCCGCCATGACGACGGCCAGGCCGAGTGAAAACACGGCCAGGAAGAGGGAACCGAGCTTCTCGAGCTTCTCGCGGATCACTTGCAGCGTCTCACTCTGTTGCGGCCATGCGCGCCGTCTCGGCGATATAGGCGCGGGGCCCGGCCAACAAGCGCGACCAATTGGCATGGGTCGCCCCGTCACGGCGCTTGACGGACGCAGGGGCAGCCGGGTCGGATGCGCGCCGTCCGCGTCAGGGGCGCGGCGATGAAGGATTCTGGAGGCGCGCCGTAAATGTTCTCGCACGTGATGATCGGAACCAACGACCTCGATAGGGCCAAGGGCTTCTACGACGCCGTGCTCGGTACGCTGGGGATCGGACCGGGCTTCGTCGACCGCCACCGCGTCTTCTACATGACCCCGACGGGCGTATTCGCCGTCTCGCTGCCGATCGACGGCCAGCCGGCCACCCATGCCAACGGCGGCACGATCGGCTTCGCCTGCGCTTCGCCGGAGCAGGCCGACGCCTGGCACGCGGCCGGCGTGGCGAACGGCGGGACCTCGATCGAGGATCCGCCCGGTCCGCGCGAGGGCCCCACCGGGAAGCTCTATCTGGCCTATCTGCGCGATCCGGACGGCAACAAGATCTGCGGGTTGCATCGGATGTAGTCAGGGCTTCGAGCCCTGAGATCGCGACGAGGTCGTGTCTCAGAAGTGGGGGACGACCTCGTTTCGCATGTGACAGCCGTCCGACCAGAGGTCGCGCCTGGGCTGGGCGACCCGGAACATGGCGTACCGGATGAGCGGGCCCTGCCGGTATCCCCGCTCGAGCTCGCCCACGGGCTGCACCACGCCGAAACAGCGCGACAGATCCGCCGGATCCACCCGGCGATCGAGGTCGATCAACAGGCCCGGACCCGCGAGGCCCGGCGGCGGCGCGGCGAAGCCACGGTAGCGCAGCCGCTCGTTGACCTGCAGGATCGGCGCGGCCGACTTGCGCTCGTCTTCGAGTTGGGCGGCCAGGCCATAGCTCAGCGTCCCGACCCAGCCGGCGCCGCTCGATACGCGCGCCTGTTCGACCTCGGTGGCGAATCTCGGCCAGCCGCTGAGCGCCACGGCTGGATCCGAAACGCCGAGCGCGCCGACGCCTGGCATGGCCAGGTGGATGAACACGAAGCCCGCGAGCGCGGCTGCAAGCCCCGGCGCCAGACGCCGCGAGACCCTCCCCCAGCGTCCACCCGCGCCGCCAGCCTCCGCGGCGGCGCAAATGGCCAGCGCGCCGTAGACGGGGGCCGGCCAGTGGCCTTGCACCCGGTCATGCAGGCTGTGGAGGACGAGATAGGCCAGGAAGGGCGCGGCGGTCACCAGCGGCAGCCGCAGGCCATCGTCGGCCTCCCCCCGGCGCAGCGCCGCGGCCTGTCGCACGCCCGCCCGTCCGAGCCAGATTGCGATCACCGGATTGACCAGGAAGAACTGAGTGAGCAGCAACTCGGGCAGATAGTCGAGACGCAGGCCGCTGGCCTCCACGCGCCCGTACTGCTTGGCGAAGGTGATCCAGCCGTGCTGGGCGTTCCAGACGACGTTGGGCAAGCAGATCGTGGCCGCGATCGCCGTGGCCAGCCACGGGCCCGGCCGCAGCAGCCGACCCCTGCCCTCGCGGCTCGTCAGCACCCAGGCCAGAAGGCCTGGCGCGAGGAACAGGTCGGAGTATTTGGAGATGGCGCCGAGCCCGGCGGCGAGGCCAGCCGCCGCCCACCACCGCGTTGAATCGGCCCGCCCGGGGGCAAGGCACCAGAGCGTCAGGATCCAGAACAGGCTCGCCGGCGCATCCGGCGTGGCGAGGAAGCCGCCGAGCGCGACGGTCAGGGTCGCATTGTACCAGACCGCAGCCCGCACAGCGTCCGCGCGCCGACGGCCGAGCCGCAGCGCAAGGTCCCCAACGAACCATGTGCTCGCCCCGCTCGCGAGCGACGGCAGGAGGCGGGCGCCGAGCGCCGTGTCGCCACAGATCCGCTCCCCGAGCCAGATCCACCAGGCGATCATCGGCGGATGGTCGTAATAGCCGAACTGCAGGTGCTGGGCCCACAGGCGGTAATAGGCCTCATCCTCGGTCAGGTGGATGAGGCCCGCGGGGATCAGACGGACGAGGGCCGCCGCAAGGGCGAGGAAGACCAGGACGCGCCGGGCCTCCGCGGCTTCGTCCCTCACCACACCGCCAGCGACGTGGTCACGTAGTTCCAGGCCGCGCCCACCGCTGCGCCCGAAATGCCCGAAAGCCACCAGACGTGCAGGTGTTGCTGCGCCACCGAGCCCACCGCGACATTGGCGAGGAGGCCCACGCTGCACAGCCCGCAGAACTGCAGGTATCCGGTCAGCAGCGCCAGCCCGCGCTTGCGCCGATCGCGATAGGTGACGGCGTTGTTCACGAGGTAGTTCGAGGTCATGGCGGTCACCGCCGCGAGCGCCTGCGCGGGCGCGAATCCCATGGCCAGGCCGGCCTTGAGGACGCCGAGGTGGATCGCAACGCCCGTCGCGCCCACAAGCGAGAACATGATCGCCCGCGGCGAAAGCACCTGACGCGTGAGCTTGGAAGCCAGCAGGCTCAGGTACTGCGCCACGACCCCGTGGTCGAGCTTGCTGCGGCCATGGGCGCGCGGCGCGAACTCATAGGGCAGCTCAATACAGCGGACGGGGGTCTCCTGGGCCGACAGGAGATCGAACAGGACCTTGAACCCCGAGGGGGACAGCTTCGGCGCCACCTCGTCGATCAGCTCGCGCTTGACCATGAAAAGCCCGCTCACCGGGTCGGTCAGCTCCATCGAGAGCGCCTTGCGCCCCAGCCAGTTTGCGAGCCGGCTGCCCCAGCGCCGACGACCTGTCAGCCCGGCCACCACGGCAGATCCGGCGCCGAGGTACCGGCTGCCGATCACCACCTCGCAGGAGCCCCGGCGCAGCAGCGCCAGCATCTCGGGCAGAAGTCGCTCGTCGTGCTGCAGGTCGGCGTCGATCACCGCCACAAACGGCGCCGATGTCGCCAGCGCCCCTTCCACCACGGCCCCCGCAAGGCCTCGCCGGCCCACTCTGCGCAAGCAGCTGATCTTCGGATCCAGGCGCGCCATTTCCTTGGCGATCCGCCAGGTGCCATCGGGGGAATCGTCGTCCACGAAGACGAGCTGCCAGCTGACCCCGGAAAGCGCCGCTTCGAGCCGGCCGACCAGGGGCGCGATGTTCAGGGCCTCGTCATAGGTGGGAACGACGACCGCGAGCTCCCACCACGCCTCGTCGGGAGCATCGGCCCGAGCCGTCTCGATACCCGCGCCGACGTCGCGCAGGCTGAGGTCCTGTCGTGAATACATTGCACTCGCTGGCATGCTGACGCCGCCCCCGACAGCTTGACGCCGCCACGATCCCATTGCCTCAGGAGCGCCGGCCTCGCAATGCAAAGCTGAGGGCCGCGGCGATCCGCGCCGTCTGAGAAGGGGGAGGCGCAACCCGGCGGCGGGCCGCCGCCGCCAGGAGCGTAACAAGGTGAAAATGGCGCGAAGGCCTGCGGCGCGCGTCGGACTGGTCGGCTTGGCGGCCATGCTCGTCAGCGGATGCGCGGGGCTGAAGCCGTCGGCGCAAGGCTCCGACCTGCCCGCCATCACGCGAGGATCGCGGGTGATCGTCTACATGCGCTGGCCGGGCGATGATCCGTACCCGACCGCCGAGAGAGCCTGCCGGGCGCTCGGCGCACGACCCGAGCCGCGGACGATCAGCCCGAGCAACGCCAGCTTCAACTGCGTGAAGGACCGGGCCGCGGCCGCCGCGTCGGCGGCCCCCTAGATCGCGCCGCTCGTAGTCAGGCGACGGGCGTGCTCGGGAAGGCCAGCTGGTCGCGGGCGCGCCACTCGTCGGTGACGTAGTTGATGATGATCGAGCGGCGGGGCGTCCTGATCTTGCGAGGCTCGAAGCCGTGCCAGGTGTTGTCGGACGGTACGAAGATGAAGGCCGTGTTCCAGTCGAACGGCGCGCGCTCCGCCCAGGTCTCATGGCTGGCGTAGAGGTCCGTGCCGAGGTCCTCCTGCCCGTCCTGGCCCAGGTAGTAGAGCATCGTGAAGGTCTTCACGCCGAGGTCGGTATGCGGCTCGAGCCAGAAGCCGGAGACATCGACCGCGTACTCCACGCGCAGATAGCAGCCCCCCAGCCGGGCGCCCGTGGCGGCCATGATGGCGCTGGTGACCTGCTCGGACTGCAGGGCCTCGGCGACGGAGCGGGCGGCGGGGAACTTATCGAGCACCTCGCCCGCGAAATAGGAGCGCTGGTCGTTGTGCAACTCGCGCTTTCCCGAGACCCCGGCCAGATCGACGGCGTGGATGGGAAGCTCGGCGAGCGCCTTCGCCGTCGCGTCGGGAAAGACGTTCGACAGGCGCCAGTTGCGGTAGGGCGCCTCACGCTGCTCGGCGGCCGCGAGGCTCTTGAGGAGCGTTTCCTCGACGGGGGGGCGGCTCGCCAGCGCCACGGCCTCGGTCATCGTGCGATGCTCCTCGAGCGAGGCGGCAGGTCACTGGCCTGCGGCGCGCCCCTGGCGGCCATATAGGCTGATCCTCGCCGGCCCGCCACGCCTCACCGGTCCTGCGGCGTTTCGCGCACGCGCACGATCACCGACTGGCTGGCGGTCGCCATCAGTTCGCCGTCCTGGGCGAAGAGGTACATGGCGCCGTGGCCGAAGCCGCCATGGACGCCATGGATGCGGATGTCGCAGAGCACCCACTCGGTCGGCACGATGCGGCGCACGCGCAGCGTGTTGTCCAGGCTGTTGCCGCCGGCGTTCTTGCCGAGCGCATTGCCGATGCCCGAGGGCACGTGGTCGGCCATGACGGCGAGCATGGGGGCGTCGATCGCGTAGCGCTCTCTCGGCCGCATCCACAGGAGCGAGCGACCGTCCACCTCGGGATTTCCGATCCGCTCCGCGCCGAAGCCGCCCTTTGCAAGGCGCACCTCCATGCGGCTGTGCAGCCCGCCGTCGTCCCCGCGCCAGTGCTCGCCCGCCTCGCAGTCCTGGGGCCGCGGCGCGTCGGGCATGGCGAGCCATTGCTCGGAAATCTCGCTCTCGCGCGAGCCAAGGGCCGCATTGACGGTGAAGATTTCGCGGTCGTCCACGTGGCCGATCACGCGGGCCTGGGTCACGTGCTTGCCGACGGCGGGGGTCCACACGTCGAGATCGACCACGCTCGGCGGCTTGGCGTAGGACAGGTACTGCGCGGTCGCCCAGATCACCGGCCGCTCGCAGGTGCGCTCCATGGCGGCGATGGCCGAGGCCAGGCCCACGCCGCCGAACATGAACATGGAGCCCGGCGGACCCACGCAGACCTGTGGCGAGAGGGGCAGGTACCAGCGATGCGGATTGTGGGTCGCACGCAGGTCGAAGAAGAGGCGATCGTCCATGCCGCCGCTGTAGGCGCGGATTTCCGCCGATGCGCAAGCCCGCTCGGGAGCCAATCCGCCAACGCGCGCCTATATGCAGCCCGAAGACCCCGAGGACGAGCCATGCCCCCCAAGATCGTGGTCGCACAGCACGCCGCCCACCGCGACGACATCGGCGACCTCGTCACCCGACGCCCCCTGCCCGGCCCAGGCGTCGAGCAGGTGGACCCCTTCCTGTTCCTCAACCATCACGGCCCCCAGACCTATCCGCCCAACAACCGCGGCCTACCGTTCGGCCCGCACCCGCACCGCGGATTCGAGACGGTGACCTTCATTCTCGCAGGCGCGCTCGCCCATCGCGATTCCGCCGGCCACGAGAGCGTCATCCGGGCGGGCGGCGTGCAGTGGATGACCGCCGGCTCCGGCCTGGTGCACGCCGAAGTCTCGCCCGAGCCGTTCCTGCGCCAGGGCGGGCCGCTGGAAATCCTCCAGCTCTGGGTCAACCTGCCCGCTCGGTTGAAGATGACGCGGCCGCGCTACATCGGCCTGCAGGCCGAGCAGATCCCGGCGCTCACCTGCGACGAGGACCGGGTGACGGTTCATCTGATCTCCGGAGCCTGGGGCGGCAGAACCGGTCCGGTCCCCTCGCTCACCGGGGTGTTCATGAGCACGATCGCGCTCGCCAAGGGCGGCAGGGCCGGATTTGGCTCGCTCGCGGGGCGCAGCGTCTTTCTCTACATCGTCCGCGGAGAGGTGAAGGTGAACGGCGTGAGCGCGGCCGCCGAGCATCTGGTGGAGCTGGACCCGGCGGGCGACACGCTGGAGCTAGAGGCCGGCGGCGACGCCCTGCTGGTGTTCGGCCACGCCGATCCCATCGGCGAGCCGGTCGTGGCGCACGGCCCCTTCGTGATGAACACCCGCCAGGAGATCGTGGAGGCGATCAGCGATTATCAGGCGGGCCTCTTCGACCACGGCGATGCGAGGTGAGATCGCGGGCTGGCGCGCCCCCGGCGAGGCGCGGCCCCGGGCCGATCGACCAGGGCGCGGGCGGCGAATCTGATACCGCAGGGCGGCAAGCGCCGCGCGGGGCGGCGGCGAGCTGGAGCCGGACCGATGACCCTGGACGCCGACCACGGCCACGCGCACGAGCACAAGACCGGCCTGCCGGTGCTCGACATGGTCATCGGGGTGAGCGTCGTCTTCATCTCGGTCCTGTCGCTGATCGTCTCCATCGCCCACGGCCGCACGATGGAGAAGCTGGTCCAGCAGAACGAACGCATGGTGGCCGCCAGCACCATGCCCTTCCTCACCTTCGAGACCAGCGACTTCGACCCCGCGACCGAAAAGCCGCGGCTGAGCTTCTCGATCACCAACGGCGGCGTCGGCCCGGCGATCGTCGACTGGGTGGACGTCCGCTACAAGGGACGCTCCATGGGATCGGCGGCGGAGCTCCTGCGGACCTGCTGCGTAGCGGGCGGCGCGCTGCGGCGCCGGCCGGGCGACTGGTACTTCGGCAACGTCTCGGGCTCCATCCTGCCGGCGCGGGAGCGCCGCGACATGCTGGTGCTCACCAGCCTCAGCGACCCGGCGATGCTGAAGGCCGCCGACAAGCTGGGTTCGGAGCTGTCGGTGAGCGCCTGCTACTGCTCGGTGCTGGAGGAGTGCTGGACGACGGACTTCAGCCGCAGCCGCCCGAAGCCGGTCAATTCCTGCGCGCCGCCGAAGGACGTCAGGCCCTGGTGACCACCCGGCCGCGCACGGGTCTGTGGCGCGGCGCCGGTCGCAGGGGCGGCGTCGGCGGTCGCGAGGTCGTGCGGGGCGCCTGATGCGGCGGGCGGAGATCATGCAGGTCCTCGCTGCGAGGCGGCTGCCGGCCGGCCTCTCCCAGGGGGCGCTGCCCCGCCTGCGGTTCGACCGGGTCGCGCAGCGGCTGGTCGCAGAGGTGCAGGCGGCCCTCGACGCCGCCATTCCGAAGGGCGACGCGGTGATCGTGACCGTCAGCGCGCCAATCCGGCTCCCCAGCCGCACCGCCGTGGCGCTGCAGGCCTTCGTCCGGGGGCGGCTAGCGGAAGACGTGGCCGGACCGATCGCGCCCGAGATCATCTGCGGAAATCGCGTGCAGGCGTGGATCGTGCGGGGCGGAGTTCGGGATGGCCCCGGGGTGGTCGTCTTCGTCTGCAACCCCGAGCCTGCGCCCGATCGTCTGCTCGCCCGGGCTGCGGACCTGATTTCCGGCCTCCCCTGAGCGCCCGCCAGAGGCCCCTCGGACGGTTCTGCGGCTCCTGCCGCGGCGCGCCTTGCGACGCACGCCTGGCCGACCAGCCTGGTCAGACCCTCAGGAAAACCTCCTGGAGACCCGTGGACGCCTCGGCGCCTAGGCGGACCTGGGTATCAGCAGGCAGGCCCTCGCCAGCGAGACCCGAGTCAGCTCGCGCCGCCGGGCGAACATCTGCATCGCTTCCGTCGTAGGGTCGCGGCTCTTCTGCCACTCCGCGAGATCGGCGTAGCGGGTCATCAGCAGCAGGCGCCGCGCCCCAGCCGATGTCTCCGATGCCGCCGGTTCGACCGCGAACAGGCCGTAGATCCTGGCGTCGAACCGCGCCTCGAAATCAGTCCAGGCCGCGCCCGAAAGCTGCACGAACTCGTCGAAGGCCTCGGCGTCGATGGTGAACCAGTTGTGGACATAGATCCCACCGGCCTGCGGGACCGCACCCTGATGCGGGCGCAGGGTGGGCGACATGCGCCGCCATTCCGCCGCCGTCACGCCCGATCCCTTCAGCACCGCGTCCGAGCTCGCTCGCTCGTCGGTGAGCACCAGCGCCTCGTTTGAGGCGTAGCCCAGCAGCGGCGCGAACACGCCGAGTATGCCGTCGCCGCCGCTGGCGTACACCTGCTCGGCCAGCGCGCGCTGGGCGTTGCGCTCGCGCCCGACCCTGAGTTCATAATAATTGTAGATCAATGGATTGATCCTAGAAGTTCGCCCGACGGCTGATCGCTCCGTCGACCACCATGTTGATCCCCGTGGTGAAGGCCGAACGCGGGCTCGCCAGGAACACGGCAGCCGCGGCGATCTCCTGCGGCGTCGCCATCCGGCCGGTGGGATTGCGCTTGATCATCTGTTCGAAGAAGTCCGGCATGCCCGCCTTCACCCGGCCCCAGACCCCGTCCTCGAAGAAGACCGTGCCGGGGGAGACGACATTGCAGCGTATGCCCTTGGGCGCGTTCTCTCGCGCCAGTCCCTTCGCGAAATGGATCTGAGCCGCCTTCAACGCCCCGTAGGCGTCGGGCCGGTCGGCTTCGGCGGCGGAGATCGAGGAGGTGATCAGGAAGGCGGCGTCGCCTTTCTCCGCAGCGGCCTTTTCGAGGTGCGGCTTGGCCGCCTCGAAGCTGCGGACCGCGCCCAT
This sequence comes from Alphaproteobacteria bacterium, assembly GCA_028869395.1. GTDB lineage: Bacteria > Pseudomonadota > Alphaproteobacteria > Caulobacterales > Caulobacteraceae > Phenylobacterium. Next base: position 10,872 of record JAGWSE010000186.1, read on the forward strand.
GATGTCGACGTCGAACATCGCTTTCCAGGCCGCGTCCGTGGCGCCGTTGACGAGGGCCGAGGCGTTCGAGACCAGCACGTCCAGCCCGCCCAGGGCGCCTGCGGACTCTTCGACGAAGCCTTTCAGCGCCGGGCCGTCGGCGATGTCGACGGCCTTGCCGAAGGCCTTCACGCCCTGGGCTTGCAGGCCCGCCACGGCTTCCTCAACCTGCGCCGCGTTGCGGGCGCAGATGGCGACGTTCGCGCCTTCTTCCGCAAACAGCTCCGCGATCGCGCGGCCGATGCCGCGCGTCGCGCCCGTGACCACCGCGGCCTTGCCTCTGAGCTGCAGGTCCATCGCGCCTCCCCCTCGATTGTCTCTAGCTGTGTTTTTTTACGCGCCGCCTGGCGGGTCGCCCCGCGTGCCAAGCCGCGACCCGGCCGAAGGTCAGACCCTGCACCACGACGGAGAAGATCACCACAGCGAAGGTCGTCGAGAGGATCAAGCCCTGCGCCGGCCCTTTCGGCACGCTGAGCGCCATGGCGAGCGACAAGGCCCCGTGCAGGCCGCCCCAGGCGAGCACGACGCCGGCGTGCCGCTGCTTCTGCCGCACCTGGAAATAGGCGCCCCACGGCAACACCACTGCGACGCGGGCCGCGAGCACGAGCGCCAGCGCCGCCACCCAGAA
>JAGWSE010000187.1 GCA_028869395.1 Alphaproteobacteria bacterium
CCAGGGTCTCGGCCGCGATCTGGGCCAGGACGGTGTAGGTGCCGGTGCCGATGTCGGTCATGCCCTGGCGCACGGTGATGACCCCGCCGCCGTCGACGGTGAAGCTGGCGCGGGCCGGCAGCAGGAAGTTGCCGCGGATGGCGGCGGCCATGCCCATGCCCACCAGCCAGCGGCCGTCGCGCACCTGGCCGGGGCGCGGGATCCGCCGCTCCCAGCCGAACATCTGGGCGCCTTCCTTCATGCAGCGGACGAGCTGGCGCAGGGAGAAGGGACGGCCGGTTTCCGGGTCGACCTCAGGCTCGTTGAGGATGCGCAGCTCGACGGGGTCCAGCCCGAGCTTTTCGGCCAGCTCGTCCATGGCGCATTCGAGGCTGAGCATGCCCGAGGCCTCGCCGGGCGCGCGCATCGGTCCGGCGTGCGGCAGGTCGAGGTGGACCAGCCGGTGGCCGGTCAGACGGTTCGGCGCAGCGTAAAGGCTGCGGGCGAAGTTGGAGGCGTGCTCGGTGAAGTGGCCGTCGCGCTGGCAATGCGTGGTGGTCATCAGCGACATGGCGGTGAGGCGGCCGTCGGGCGTGGCGCCCAGCCGGACGCGCTGGACGGTCGCCGGGCGGTGGACGGTGCCATGCATCATCTGCTGGCGGCTGAAGGCCACCTTCACGGGCCGGCCGAGCGCGCGGGCGCCGAGCGCCGCGAGGGTCAGCTCGTCATAGGTCTGGCCTTTCCCGCCGAAGCCCCCGCCGATGTAGCGGGTCATCAGGTGGACGGCGTCGCGGTCGATCTTCAGGGTCTCGGCGAGACCGTGTTGGGCGGGCTTCACCATCTGGACGGAGGTGTGGACGACGCACCTGTCGCCCTCCCACCAGGCGACGGTGGCGCAGGGCTCCATCTGGCAGTGGTTCTGGATCGGCGTCGCCCAGGTCTGGTCCAGCGTCACGGGCGCCGCGGCGAAGGCGGCCTCGAAGTCGCCGATCGCCACGTCCTGCTCGCCGGGGGGAAGCTGGTCGTCTGCGAGGTGCTCTGAGATCAGCACGTCGGGGGCGTCCGCCTCATAGGTGAGCCGCACGAGATGGGCGGCGGCCTGGGCGTTCTCCAGCGTGTCGGCGAGCACGAAGGCGACCGGCTGGCCGAAGTAGGCAACGCGATCGCTCTCGAGGGCGGGCCTGGCGGTGGCGGTGGAGCGCGGATGGACCTTGGCCCCGCGCTTGCCCTGCTCGGGGGCGTTGCGGTGGGTCCAGACGGCGTACACGCCTGCAGAGGCCTCCGCCGCGGCGGTGTCCACGGCGCCGATCCGGCCGGTGGCGATGGCGGCCGGAACCATCACGCCATAGGCCGGCGGCGCAGGCGGCGTCACCTCGTAGGCGTAGGCCGCCGTCCCGGTGACCTTCAGTGGACCCTCGTAGCGGTCGACCGCCTTGCCGATCAGGCCGGAGCGGTTCTCCTTGACGGGATTGGGCGCGGCCCATTCAGCCACAGAGCTCATCAGCGCCTCCCGCCGGCCTGTTCGATCGTCGCGGCGCCGAGCCGCGCGGTCAGGGTGATCTTGAATTCGTTCTCGCCGGCCGAGACGGCGTCGGCGAGTTCGGCCTGCATGGCTTCCTGGGGCGAAGCGCCCTGGGCCAGCGCGGCTTCCGCATTGACCGCCCGCCAGGGCTTGTGCGCCACGCCGCCCAGGGCGATCCGGCCGCCGGCCACCGCCACGCTGGAGAGCGCCGTGGCGTAGGAGGCGCGGTCGCGGGCCTTGCGGTAGAGCTGACCGCCTTCCGGCGGCGGCGGCAGCACCACGGCGGTGATCAGTTCGCCCGGCGTGAGGTGGGTCTCGATGTGCGGGGTCTCGCCCGGCAGGCGGTGCAGCTCCATCAGCGGGAAGCGGCGCGCCTGCCCGCTCGGCGCCAGCGTCTCCACCTCGGCGTCGAGCGCGACCATGGCGACGGCCATGTCCGAGGGATGCACGGCGATGCAGGCGAAGCTGGTCCCGAGGATCGCGGCCTCGCGGTTGAGGCCCTCCAGCGCCGCGCAGCCGGCGCCGGGCTCGCGCTTATTGCAGGGCTTGGTGGTGTCGTAGAAATAGGGGCACCGCGTCCGCTGCAAGAGGTTGCCGCCGGTCGAGGCCTTGTTGCGCAGCTGGCCCGAGGCGCCGGAGACGATCGCCTGGGCGAGCACCGGATAACGCTCGCGCACCCGCCTGTCGGCGGCGACCTTGCTGTTGGAGGCCATGGCGCCGATGCGCAGACCGCCGTCGGGCGCGTCCTCGATCCCGGCGAGCGGCAGTCGGCCCACGTCGATCAGGTGGGCGGGGCGCTCGATCTCGAGCTTCATCAGGTCCAGGAGGTTGGTGCCGCCGGCGATGAACTTCGCGCCGGGAGTCTCGGCCGCGGCCTTGACTGCGGCCTGCGGGTCGGACGCGCGCTCGTAGGTGAAGGGCCTCACGCCATCACCTCGCGGGCCCGGCGGATGGCCGCCACGATCTGCGGGTAGGCCGAGCAGCGGCAGATGTTGCCGCTCATCCGTTCGCGGATCTCCTCGTCGCTCGGCTCCGGCCGCGCGGCGACGTCGGGCGTCACGTGGCTGGGGAGCCCCGCCTCGAGCTCGGAAAGCATGCCCACGGCCGAGCACAGCTGGCCGGGCGTGCAGTAGCCGCACTGGAAGGCGTCCTCGGTCAGGAACGCCTGCTGCAGGGGATGCAGCCGCTCCGGCGTCCCGAGCCCCTCCACCGTCGTCACCTCGTCGCCGTCGTGCATCACCGCGAGCGACAGGCAGGAATTGATCCGAACGCCGTTCACCAGCACCGTGCAGGCGCCGCACTGGCCGTGGTCGCAGCCCTTCTTCGTGCCGGTGAGCCTGAGGTGCTCGCGCAGCGCGTCCAGCAGGGTGGTGCGGGGGTCGAGGTCGAGAGTACGCGCCTCCCCGTTCACGGTGATCGTGGTCTTCAACGCGCCCCTCCAGGCTCGGCCGCACCATGCCGGGTCGCAGCGGCGGCTCTTCAAACGTCCGTTTAGTTTAGCCCGTGGCCTTCGCCGGGCGCCAGCGCCTTGACGGACAAGGCGTGGACGGGGCCGGCCAGCTCGTCGGCGAGCGCCCTATACACCATCCGCTGGCGCGCCACCTTGGGCGCGCCGCGGAACGCCTCGGCCTCGATGACCACGTTGAAGTGGCTCTCGCCGCCGGGCCGCGAACCGGCGTGTCCGGCGTGGCGGGCTGAGTCGTCGACGACCTCCAGCCGGGTGGGCTGGAAGGCGGTGGTCAGCTTGTCGTGGATCGCGTCGAGTATGGCGCCCATCGGCCGCATCTTCAATTCTTGAACGGGGTGCTTCTCCCCCCATACTTGGCCCATGCCGGGCGCGTTTCAATACAGGCCAAAGTTCGTCGACATCCGCGTGAAGCCGCCCCGCGAGGACGAGCCGGCGGCCGAGGACGTGCACGCCCTGAAGCCGGGCGAGCGGGCCTGCGACCACGCCGGATGCCGCCGCCCCGCGACGGCGCGCGCGCCGAAGTCGCGGGACATGCTCAACGAGCACTACTGGTTCTGCCAGGAGCACGCGGCCGAGTACAATCGCAGCTGGAACTACTTCGCCGGGATGAGCGAAGGCGAGGTGCGCGCCTATCAGCGGGACGAGATGTTCACCGGCGGGCGGCCCACCTGGGAGATGAAGGCAAGCCGCGCGAGCCGCGAGGCGGCCTCCTTCCAGCACCGCTTCCAGCGCGGCGAGGGCTATCGCGACCCGTTCAACGTGTTCGGCCGCGGCGGCGCCCAGGCGCACGTGCGCCCGGAGCCGGAGGAGCGCCGGCTGGGCAAGCTGGAGCGAAACGCCCTGGCCGAACTCGACCTCGACGCCAACGCCGACGGGCCGAAGATCCGCGGCCGCTACACCGAGCTGGTGCGGCGGCTTCACCCCGACTCCAACGGCGGCGACCGGGCGGGCGAAGTGCGGCTGCAGAAGGTGATCCGGGCCTACCAGGCCCTGCGCAAGGCGGGCATGGTCTGACGCCCGGCGCGCGGCCGTGAAGATATTGCCGGGCGCGGCCGGTTCTGCCTAGGGCGGGCGGCAGGTTTGGCCGGCGGCCGAAACCGGCGCGGGAGAAATCGTCAAGCAAATCAGGAGCCGCGGGCTGGCGCGCCGCTTGCGCCACCACCCGATGGGCGCGTGCGCCCCCGACGTCAGAACGACGCCTCGGACCTTGAAAGAAGGACTCCAGTGCCATGACGATGAATTCGATCAACACCAACGTGGCCGCCATGGTCGCGTTGCAGAGCTTGACCGCGACCCAGACCGAACTGGCGACCACCCAGAACCGGATCAACACCGGCCTCAAGATCGCCAGCGCCAAGGACAACGGCGCCATCTGGGCCATCGCGCAGACCGAGAAGGCGCAATCCTCCTCACTCGACGCGGTGACGAACTCGCTGAACAACGGCAAGTCGGTCCTCGACACGACGATCCAGGCCGGTTCGCAGCTGACGGACATCCTGAACCAGATGCGGCAGAAGGCGCTCGCCGCCTCCGACGCCGGCATCGACGACAATTCGCGCACGCAGTACCAGTCCGAGTACACCAAGCTCGCCCAGTCGTACGCGAACGTCGTGGCTTCGGCTTCCTTCAACGGCGTCAACCTGATCGACGCGTCCACCGGCAACGTCGCGGCCATCGGCTCCGCCGACGGCTCGATCAAGGTGACCTCGGCCCACAACAGCCTGAACGCGGCGACCATCTTCGCCACCGACGGCGCGCTCTCGGTGACGGCGGGCACGGTGACGGCTCCGGCCACCACCGCCAGCGTCGACACCGTCGCCACGGCGACGAGCTGGGCGGACGGCACCGGCACGGCGGCGGCTTCGTCGCTGGCCGTAATCGACGCGGCGATCAAGTCCGTGACCCAGGGCCTGTCCGGCTTCGGCGTGGACTCCAAGGCCATCGACAACCAGATCACCCTGGTGTCGCAACTGCAGGACAGCCTGAACACCGGCATCGGCAACCTGGTCGACGCCAACCTCGCTCAGGAAAGCGCCAACCTGCAGGCCCTGCAGACGAAGCAGCAGCTCGGCGTGCAAGCCCTGTCGATCGCCAACCAGTCGACCAGCATCCTGCTGGGCCTCTTCCGGTAAGCGCGTTCGACATCGAAGACCGTCAGACGGCGGGAAGGGCGACCTTCCCGCCGTTTCTCTTTCGGCGAAGGATCAGGTGGCCGCGTCGTTGGCCACGCCGCCCTGGAGTTCGGCGATCTTGTCATTCAGGGGCAACCCGATGCTCGCGCGGACGCCGCCGCGAGCGAACTCGAGGGAGGCCTCGGCGCCCAGCTCGTAGGGCAGGCCGCGCTCGATCAGTTCGCGACCGAAGCCCGAGCGGGCGGGGTTGGTGTCGATCGCGCGGACGCCGTTCTCCTTCCACTCCAGCGCCAGGCGCCTGGCCCCGCCGTCGTTGACGATCCGCCAGGTGATCGAGAGACTGCCCGCCGGCTCCGACAGTGCGCCGTATTTCACGGCGTTGGTGGTGAGTTCATGAAGAGCCAGCGCCAGGGTCTCGGCGGCTTCCCGCCGCAGCCGCAGCGAAGGTCCGCGGATCGTCAGCTGCTCTTCGCGCGCAGCGACGGCGACCATCTCGTCGCGGATCATCTCCTCGAGATCGACGGTGGCCACCCCCGTGCGGGTCAGCACGCTCTGGGTCCGCGCCATGGTCTGCAGGCGTCCGTCGAGGTGGGAGGCGAGGTCGTCGAGGCTGTCGGCGTTGGCGATCGAACGGTCGACGATCGAGCGGACCACGCCCAGCATGTTGCGCACCCGGTGCTGCAGCTCGCCCAGCAGCAGGGTGAGCCGGGTCTCGGTCTGCTTGCGGGCGGTGACGTCCTGCACCACGCCGCGCATCCGGCCGCCGGGCTCCGACGGCTGCGCACGCCCCGTCGCGGCGAGCCATCGGATGGCGCCGTCCGGCAGGACCACCCGCCATTCGTCCTCGCGGGTCCCCGATCTGGCGTCCCGGGCGAGCCTGGCGAGATAGCCCTGCCGGTCGTCCGGATGGATCGGCAGCTTGTCGACCGGGGGCGGCGCATCGGCCTGGGGAAGGCCCCAGAGGCGATAGACCACCGGCGACCACCAGGTTTCGTCCGTCTTCGGGTTCCACTCCCAGACGCCGACCCCGGCAAGCTGCTGGGCCTCGGCGAAACGGCGCTCGCTGGTCCGCAGCGCCGCCTCGGCGCGCACTGTCCCAGTGATCTCCAGGAAGGTGACCACGACGCCGGCGATGAAGTTGTCGACGCTCCTGTAGGGCAGGACGCGCACGAGGAACTGGCGGTCCTCCTCTGACCCCATGACCCGGCGCTCGATCTGGCCGAGGGTCTTGAGGACCCGTCGCGCGTCGTCCTGCAGTTCCGGGTAGTTCACCCGCGCCGCGATGTGGGCGATGGGCCGGCCGACGTCGGCCTCGATGAAGTGGAAGACGTCCGTGGAGGCGGGCGTGAAGCTGCGCAGCCGCAGGTCGTTGTCCAGGAAGACCGTGGCGATCTGGGTGGATTCCAGGAGGTTCTTGAGGTCCGAGTTGGCCCGGGCGAGGTCGCCCACCCGGTGGGCCAGCTCGCCGTTGACGGTCTGCAGCTCCTCGTTGACGGCCTGCAGCTCCTCCTTTGAGGTCTCAAGCTCCTCGTTGGCGGACTGCAGCTCCTCGTTGATGGACTGGTATTCCTCGTTGGAGGACTTCAGCTCCTCGTTGGTGCTCTCCAGCTCCTCGATGGTGGTCTGAAGCCGCTCGCGGGTGATGCGCAGCTCGGTCTCCAGGCGGTGGACGTGTTCGTCCGTGGCGGCGCCCGCCTCGGCGCCCGGCGCGCCTTCCAGCACGACCGCGGCGTCCTGGAACACGACCATTACCGCGCCGGGCTCATCGTCGCTGGAGATGGGCTCGACGACCATGTTCACGGCGCGCGCCGAGCCGTCGGCGCCCATCAGGACGTTGCGGGCCTCGACCTTCTTCTTATGCGTCTCGGCGTTGTGCAGCGCGGAGCGCAGGTCGAGCCTCAGATCGCGGTGGACGAGGTTCAGGAGATTGAGCGTCGCCGCCCCGCTCGCCGGCTCCAGGAACCGGCCCGTGCGACCGGAGAAGTGCAGGACGTCGTGGTTCTCGTCGACCACCACGTAGGCCGGCGCATAGCGCTCGGCGACCTGCTCCATGCGCCGTCCCGTGCGGCCGCCGAGCGGGCGTGGGGCGTGGTTGCGCCAAGCCTGGTCGCCGGCGGGATCGGGGCGATCACTGCGAGGGCTCAAGGGGAAGTCGGGCAGCACCCGCGCCGACGTGTCGAGCCGCCGGAAGATGCGGTTCCTGCGGTCGATCGGCGCAAACAGCTTCTGGTGGCGGGTGATGTTCTCGGCGGGCCCGAGGAACAGATAGCCGCCCGGCCTGAGGGAGAAGTGGAAGATCGGGATGACCCGGTCCTGCAGCTCGCTGTTCAGATAGATCAGCACGTTGCGGCAGGAGAGCAGGTCGATGCGCGAGAAGGGCGCGTCCTTGATGAGGTTGTGCGGCGAGAAGATGCACATCTCCCGCAGGTCCTTCACGACCGAATAGGTCGCGCCTTCCCTCACGAACCAGCGGGCCAGACGTTCCTGCGAAACGTGCCGGGCGACCGAGTCGGGATAGCGGCCGCTGCGCGCCACGGCGAGCGCGCGGGCGTCGATGTCGGTGGCGAAGATCTGGATGTGCGGCGCGACCTCCATGCGGGCCATCTGCTCGCGAACCAGGATCGCCAGCGAATAGGCCTCTTCGCCGGTCGCGCAGCCCAGCACCCAGATGCGGAGCCGATCGTCGGCGCCGCGCCCCTCGAACAGCTTGGGGATCACCTCCCGCTCGAGCACCTCGAACTCCGCCGGGTCGCGGAAGAACTGAGTGACCCCGATCAGCAGGTCCTGGAAGAGGTGCTGCACCTCGGTGGAATCGGCGCGTAGGCGATCGATGTAGGCGGCGATGGTGTCGAGGTGAACGACCTGCATCCGCCGCTGGATGCGCCGCAGGAAGGTCGCGTGCTTGTAGCCGTGGAAGTCGTTGCCGGTGGCGTTGCGCAGGATCGCCGCAATGCGCGCGATCTGCTGGCCCACGTCCTGCTGCAGCGTCCTGGCGAGCGCCTCGCCGTCGCCGGTTCGGATCAAGTTGGCGACGTAGGCCGCGATCTCCGGCGCGATGCGCTCGACGGGCAGGCGCATGTCGGCGATGCCCGCCGCGGTGACCGCCTGTCCCTCCGGCTCGAGGGCCTGGTCGTCGCCCTCGGCGATGGCGAAGCCGCCGCAACGCTTGGTGGCCGCGACGCCGGCCGCACCGTCGGCGCCCAGGGCCGCGAGCACCACCACGACGGCGTTTTCCTCGTACGCCTCGGCCGCGGAGACGAGCAGGCTGTCCACCCGTCCGTCGGTCGGCAGGGCCTTGGCGAGCCGCAGGCGACCGCCGTCCACGGTGAGCACCTGATCGTGAGGGGCGACGTAGACGTGGTTCGGTTCCGGGCGGATGCCCTGGCCGGCGACCTCGACGGACATGGAGGTGGCGCCCGACAGGGCCTCGACGAACCGCCCGGCGGGAAGCGGCGCCTCGCCGCCCACCGCGACCAGATAGCTGGCGCCGCTGTCGGGCGGCAGGCCGGCGAAGACGCGCCGGAGCCCATCCAGGCCCGCGTCGCTGGCGACGAGGGCGATGCAGGCGCTCGGCGAAGCGGCGGCCGCCTTCGCCTTGGTCTGCCCCGTGCGCCTGCTGGTCCTGGCCATCACTCGTCCGCGATTCCCACCGCTGGAATCCTTAAACGCCTCTGTCAGTTGGCAGAAGCACGTTCGCTTCAAAGCGGCTGTTCGGCGACCTCGCGCGCCGTGCGCATCGACAGAAGCGCCGCCTCGCGCAGGGTCGCGGCGTAGCGGGCGTACTCCTTCGCGCGCGCCTCATAGAGTTCGGCCACCGTCCGGCGGCCGGTGGCGCGGGCCTCCCGCGCCATCCGCGACACCAGCTCCACGCGCTCCTCCATCACCCGCATGGCGATGCGGACCGCCTCGTCGAGCAGCTCGCTGCGGGCGGCGAGGTCCGCGGCGGTGTAGGCATGGCCGATCTGGCAGCGATACCGCAGCGGATGTTCGCCGCGGATCTCGGAGAGCACGCCCTGGCAATCGGGGCAGGTGAGCGCCGCGGGCTCGGCGAAGCGGCTCAGGCGCTGGCTGCCGAGCCGGCCGCCGTTGGCCACCTCCACCTCGAAGGCCAGGCTGTCGGGAGGGGGGTGGGCCGGTGGGGCGTCCGTGGCGGCAAGATCGCGCAGGACGCCCGCCAGATCGGCGGCGGGAACGACGTAGTCCGCATCGACGGTCTCGAGGGCCGCGTGCGGCATCTCGCCGGTCGCCGCGTCCGCCGGATGCTGCACCACCGCGAGGCCACCAGCCTGCTTGATCGCGTAGAGGCCCGATGCGCCGTCGTTTAGGAACCCGCTCAGGATCACCCCGACCACGCGGGGCCCGTAGGACAGCGCCGCGGAACGGAACATCGGGTCGATGGCGGGGCGGGCCATGTTCTCTCGCGGGCCTGCGCCGAGCCGGAGCGCGCCGTCGATGAGCAGGAGGTGGCGGTCGCGCGGCGCCAGATAGACGCGTCCGGCCTGGATGGCCTGGCCATCGGTCGCCTGTCCGACGGGCAGGCTGGCATGCTGTGCGAGCATCTCCGGGAGGTAGCTTTCGTGCTGCGACGACAGGTGCGTCGTGACGAAGATGCTGCCGGGGAAGTCGGCCGGGAGCGCGCCAAGCAGGGTCTTGAGCGGCCCCGTGCTGCCGGCCGAGCCGCCGACCACGGCGATGTCGCGCTTGGCCATGGGGGATCGCCTCCTCCTCCCCCGAAGCACAGCAACAACGGCGGGGGACGCCGGTTCCTCAGGGACGCCGCGTCGCGCCCGCGAGGTAGTCGCGGTGAGCCTGCATCTGCGCGCGGGTGTCGATCAGCGATTTCAGCAGCTGTTCGGCCAATTCGGTCGGGTGGCCCAGGCTTTCGAGCCGGGCGAGGAGCCGACGCTGGTTCGAGATGCGCGCGTCCGCCTCCGCGAGATGCCGGCAGGCCAGCTCGAAATCCTGATCGCTCGAATGCATCCTCGCGGCCGCGTCCCGGCTCAGACGCCAGCGCACGCCGCGGCGTCCGGGGCACGATAGGCCCATTTCGGAAAAAGGCCCGGGAAATCCGCGCTCAGCCGCGCGCAAGCCTCGCCGCGAGCTCGTCCATGTCCTGCGCAAACCAGACCGAGCGGCCGCGGTTCGATTCGCGCACGAAGTCGGCGAGCGCGGCGCTGCGGGCCGCGGCGGCGGAAATGTCGCCCACGATGACCACGTGGCGGCCGTAGTTCACGAACTTCTGCAGAATTTCGCCCGCCAGACGGGTCTTCAGGTCGAGGAAGGCCGGTGTCAGGCGCGCCAGCGGGATCACGATGAGGCTCGCCTGCGCGCCGAAGCTCTCGCCCAGGAGGTCGGCCGCGTCGCGATCCGTCGCGATCGGCGGCCCCGCCTCGCCGCAGACATAGG
>JAGWSE010000021.1 GCA_028869395.1 Alphaproteobacteria bacterium
AACACCGACTACGTGAAGGTCGGGCTGGAGGACTACGGCAAGCCCGGCAACTACATGGGCCGGCAGGTCGACCGGTGGACCAAGCAGTACAAGGCCTCCGAGACCCAGCACATCGAGGAGATGGAGCGGCTCATCGAGTGGCTGCCCAAGACCCTCCCCGCCCAGGAGCGGACCTCGGTGGTGCACGGCGATTACCGGCTGGACAACATGATCTTCCATCCCACCGAGCCGCGGGTGATCGCGGTGCTCGACTGGGAGCTTTCGACCATCGGCGAGCCGCTGGCCGACTTCACCTACTTCCTGATGAACTGGGTGAACGGCACGGTCTCGCAGATCCCCGACCTGAAGGCCCACGGCATTCCGACGATGGAGGAGGCGGTGGCCTATTACTGCGAGCTGACCAACCGCTCGGGGCTGCCGGACCTCAACTGGTATTTCTCCTACAACACCTTCCGCCTGGCGGGCATCCTGCAGGGGATCGTGGGCCGGGTGCGCGACGGCACGGCCAACCACCCCGACGCGGTGCGCCAGGCCGACCGGGTCGAGGCCCTGGCCAAGGCGAGCTGGGCCTTCGCGAGGAAGGCCGGCGCGCCGGCGTAGGGGAGAGGCCGGACCGGGACGCCCGTCGAGGCCCGCTTTCAGGGGGTGATCGCGCCGATGCCGGCGCGATCGGCTTCACTCCGAGGCTCGAGCAGCCGTCCCCCGGCGGTCGGGTCTCGCAAGTTCAGGCGGGAACCGGCGGATCAAGGACCCAGACCGGCAGGTCGGCGACCCGCTCGAAACCGAGGCTCGTGTAAAGCGGCCGGCCTGCCTCGGTTGCGCCCAGGTGGAAGCGCCGCACGCCGCGCCGGCGATAGTCGTCGATCACCCGGCTGAGCAGGGCGCGGCCCACGCCCTTGCCCTGGTGCTCGGGCGGCGTGGCCATCAGGGAGACCGCGGCCGTGTCGCCCGTCGGGGTCACGGAGACGGCGCCCATGGGCGCCTCGTCGCCCCAGGCGACATAGGTCTCCACGCCCGCGGTCTCGGTCATCCCCACGTCGATGCACCTGGCGATGACGTCGCGTGGCGTGCCGAAGGCCGCGGCGATCAGATCGCCTGCGATCCCGACCAGCTCCGGGCCGAGCGCACGCACGACCTTCGTGGGGCGGCCGGGTGGAACCGGAACGTCCGGGCGAAGCACCATGAGCGGGGCGGCGCCCACGGCCGTCAAACCAAGCCGTGTCGCGACCGGCGCGAGGGTCTGCGCCACATGGGGACTCAGCACGGCGCTGAGCGGCCGTCCGCGTTCCCTGGCCCGCGCGACCGATCGGACGAGAAAGCCCTCGGCGTCGGGATCGCGGCCCACGATCAGCCTGTTGAAGTCGGCCAGGGGCTCGTCGGTCAGGCCCAGCACGCAGTTCCGGGTCATGTGCAGTTCGATCCCCGGCGCAGCGTTCATCTGGGAGACGAGGGCGCGCACGCAAAGCCGGATCAGCTCCTCGGTCTCGTCCATGATCTCGCCCCTCCGCGCCGGCTGGACTATGCCGGAGCCTTCCTCGGCGGTCCAAGCCCGGCCTCGCGCCGGCGTCCTCACCGGGCTCTCCGCCGGCGCCGCCCCAGGCGGCCGGGACGGGGATGGGAAGGCCTCAGACGTCGGTCTTGCCGAACCGGCCGAGGCCCTGGTTGAGGCCGGGGGGATCGAGGGTGGCGAGATCGAGCGCGAGGGGCTCGCCGATCCAGTGGGCGAGCGTGGTGTGGTCGGCCAGGTCGTCCTCGGTGAGGGGATGGATGAGGGCGCGCAGGCCGGACGCCATGATCATCGCCCTGACGCCCGCAAGCGCCGCGCCCAGGAGGTGGATCTCGTACTGCGACCGGGGGTGCGGCCCGGCCGGGCCTTCATGCGGGGCTCCCACGAAGAGGATCCGTGGCTCCGCGCCGGAGGCCGCGAGCTTTTCGAATCGGGCGCGCAAGGCCAGGGCCTCGGCGCGGTCCGCCGGGGCGTAGTAGACGTGCGCGTGGTAGGGCGCATCGTTCGCGGGGGATCTGGGCACGGTGCTTCCTAGCCTGCGCGCGCCAAGGGTGCAGATCGCCGAGGCCAGTCCGCTCGTCCGTCCCGAGGCCGACGACGCTCGACCTCGGCGGCGCCCGGGGTTCGCGCCCCGCCGCCCGGGCGGACGGCGTCCGGGCCGCCTCGACCTTTCTGGCGCGTGGCCGAGCCCAGGGTCTTTGCGCCACAGCAGGCGAGATCGGCGGCCGGGTCAGACACCGCGTTCAAGCAGCGCGTCCAGCGCCGCCTCGTCGTCAAAACGTGCGCGCACGGGCCAGGGCGTGACGCGGTCGCGCCAGGCCGGCGGCAGGCGGACCCAGTCCTTCTCGGTGGTGACCAGGCCTGCGCCGAACTGTGCGGCGCGGTCGGCCAGGCGCCGGAGGGTGGCCTCGTCGTAGGCGAAGTGGTCGGGAAAGGGGGCGAAGTCAGCGAGCTCGCAACCCGCGGCCTTCAGGGCCCTCTCCACCTTCCAGGGCTTGCCGACGCCGGCGAAGCCCACCTGCGGCCCGGCCGGCGGCGCGGCGACCGGCTGCAGATGGGCGCTGAGCACGGGCGTGGGCGCCAGGGCGGCCAGCAGCTCCGGCTCGGGCGCCTCGAGGTCGGCCGGCAGCAGGACGATGACCGCATCGGCGCGGGCGAGCCCCGCCTTCAGCGGCTCGCGAAGGGGACCGGCGGGAAACACCCGGCCATCGCCGAACGGCCAGGCGCGGCCGCGGGTCTCGCCGTCGACCACCACCAGGGACAGCGCCTTGCTGACCGAAGGGTTCTGATGGCCGTCGTCCATGACGATGACGCCGGCCCCGGCGGCGGCGGCGGCGATCGCGCCGGCGGCCCGGTCGCGGGACACCCAGACCGGAAGGTCCTGGGCGAGCATCAGCGGCTCGTCACCGACCTCGGCGCCCGTATGGAGGCGGGGATCGACCTGCACCGGACCCTCCAGCCGGCCGCCGTATCCGCGCGACAGGACCTGGGCGGCGAGGCCGCGGGCGCGAAGACGGGCGGCGATCTCGCGCACCACCGGCGTCTTGCCGGTCCCCCCCAGGGTCACGTTGCCCACGCAGATCACCGGGACGCCCGGGTCCACCGGCTTGCCCCTGGCGATGCGCCGGGCGGTGGCGGCGGCCCAGATCCAGGAGAACGGGACCAGCAGCATGCGGGTGAGCCGCATCGGCCGTGCGTCGCGCTCGTACCACCACTCGGGCGTGGAAAGCCTCATGCCGGCAGCAGGGGCTCGAGACGGGCCAGCGCGCGCTCCAGCGCCTCGCCCTGGCGTGCGGCGAAGGCGCGGGCCGCCTCGCCCATGCGGCGGGCCCTCGCCGGGTCGGCCAGCAGGGCCGCCACATGGCGGGACAGCGCCTCCGGGGTCTTGGCCTCCAGGGCCGCGACCTCGGCGAAGAGGGCGTCGTAGATGGCGCGCGCGTTCTCGACGTGGGGCCCCGTGACGACCGGTCGGCCCAGGCGGGCGGCCTCCAGCGGATTGTGGCCGCCGACCCCGTGCGCGAAGCCGCCGCCCATGACCACCACGTCCGCCAGGCGCAGGAACAGGCCCATCTCGCCCAGGGTGTCCGCCACGTAGGCGGTGGTGGCGGCCGCCAGCGGCTCGGCCGCCCCACGGCGCGCCACGACGAAGCCCGCCGCCGCGAGCTCGGCGGCGACGGCCGCGCCG
>JAGWSE010000188.1 GCA_028869395.1 Alphaproteobacteria bacterium
AGGCGGGGGGTGAGGATCGAGGAGGTGGGCTTGAAGGCCACGCGCGCGGTGACTGGCTGGCCTGTGGAGATGCCGCCCAGGATGCCGCCGGCCTGGTTGGAGAGGAACACCGGGCCGTGGTCGCCGGCGCGCATCTCGTCGGCGTTCTCCTCGCCGGACAGGGCGGCGGCGGCGAAGCCCGCGCCGATCTCCACGCCCTTGGCGGCGTTGATCGACATCAGCGCCGCGGCAAGCTCGGCGTCGAGCTTGCCGTAGAGGGGCGCGCCCCAGCCGGCGGGGACGCCATGGGCCTCGACGGCGACGATGGCGCCGGTGGAGGAGCCGGCCTTGCGGACCTTCTCGAGATGCGCCTCCCAGACCGGCGCCATGGCCGGGTCGGGGCACCAGAAGGGGTTGTCGTCGACGGTGGTCCAGTCGATTCGCGCGGGGTCGACGGCGTGGGGCCCGATCTGCACCACGCAGGCGCGAACCTGGACCTGCGGGACGATCTTGCGGGCGATGGCGCCGGCGGCGACGCGCGCGGCGGTCTCGCGGGCCGACTGGCGCCCGCCGCCGCGATAGTCGCGGACGCCGTACTTGGCGAAATAGGTGTAGTCGGCGTGGCCCGGGCGGAAGGCGGTGGCGATCTCGGAATAATCGCGGCTCCGCTGATCGACGTTGTCGATGATCAGGGAAATCGGCGTGCCGGTGGTGACCTGGTCGGGATGGCGTTCGTCGGAGAACACGCCGGAGAGGATGCGCACGGCGTCCGGCTCCTGGCGCTGGGTCACGAACTTGCCCTGGCCCGGGCGGCGGCGGTCCAGCCACGGCTGGATGTCGGCCTCGGTGAGCGGGATGCCCGGCGGGCAGCCGTCGACCACGCAGCCCAGCGCCGGCCCGTGGCTCTCGCCCCAGGTGGTCACGCGGAAGAGGTGGCCGAAGGTGTTGTGGCTCATCGGAAAGGGCTTCTAGCCGAAGCGCATCCTGGCCGGAACTAGGGCGCGCCGATCGTGTGGCCCAGGAAGGCGAGGGCGGCGCCGATCGCGGCCCGGTGGGTGACCCCTTTCGGCTCCTTCGTCCGGCAGAGCGGCACGGTCGCATCGCCCGCGTCGGTGCAGCGGGCCAGGAAGTCGTAGTGGCCGACGCCAGCGAGCTCGGTCAGCTCGGCATTGGGGATCCGATGGGCGGCG
The DNA here is from genome assembly GCA_028869395.1 of Alphaproteobacteria bacterium. Classification (GTDB taxonomy): domain Bacteria; phylum Pseudomonadota; class Alphaproteobacteria; order Caulobacterales; family Caulobacteraceae; genus Phenylobacterium. The sequence continues at coordinate 1,170 of JAGWSE010000188.1, forward strand.
AACAGGCCGTTGGTGCGGGGCGGGGCGACGCGGTCGGCCGAGCCCAGGACGATGGCCACCGGCGTGGTGAACATCTGCAGGCTGGCCGGATCGAAGGCCTGGACGATGGCCGGCGCCATGACGAACACCGCCTTGACCCCGGGCACGGCGTGCACGCCGTCGGCGCGGGCGCGCTGGGCGGCCAGGGCGGGGGTCTTCAGCGCCGCCTCCGCCTGCGCCTGGGTGACCGGGAACTCCTTCTGGGGGGCGCAGACGCCGTCGGCGGGATTGTCGCGGCAGAAGGCCTCCAACTGCGGCAGGTCGACCTTGGCGCCGGCCGAGGCGAGGGCGGTGAAGCCGCCCGCGGAGAAGCCGGCCACGGCGAGACGGGAGGCGTAGAGGTGCGGGGCGATGTCGGGATCGGCCTCGACCTTCGCCAGGGCTACGCGCAGGTCGCCCGGCCGGTCCCAGAACAGGGTCGCGCCGGCCAGGGTCATCGGATCGCGGCCGTTGTTGCCCGGATGATCGACGGCGACGACCACGTAGCCGGCTTCCGCCAGCGCGGTCCCGAACCAGCCCATCATCCGCGCCGTGCCGCCGAAGCCGTGGGAGAACAGCACGATGGGCCGCCGCTTGCCGTCGGCGAAGGGCGCGTCGGGGGCGGCGGAACCGGAGACGAACAGCGGCTTGTCCGGCGGCCCGATGGTCAGGGGAACCTCGCGCGCGCCGGGCGCGGCCGGATACCAGACGGTGACGCGCACCGTCGAACGGTGCTGGGCGTCGCGAAGCGCCGCGGTGGGCGAGGTGGCCATCAGATCACGCTCGCCTACGGGGAAGGCGGCGGCCGGAACGGCGGAAAGGACGAAGGCCGCAAGCGCCGCGGCCAAGATCCTCACGATCATCGAGACCCCCTGCGCGACGGCGCGCGCAGTCTAGCGTGCGACGCTCAGACCGCCCAGACCGCGGTGAAGCGGCGCAGAAGATTGCGCGCGGCCGAGTCCAGCGGCCCGGTCTTGGGGGCGAGCCGGACGAACAGGCAGCCCTGCGGGCGGCGGCCGCGGGCGGGGAGGCCCAGGCCCGGCGCGCGCACCAGGCGCCGCTCTCCGGCCTTCTTGGTCACCCACAGGATGCGCTTGCCGATGGGCGTGACGACGGCCACGCGGCCGCCTTCCTCGAGCACGCTGGGCGCCACCGCGATCGTCACCCACAGGTCGTCGCCGCGGACGCACATGCCGTCGCGGGCCTCGATCACGACCTCCATCTCCTCGCCGCCGGCGCGGATCAGGTCGCCGTTCCTGAGGCCCACGGGCAGGCGGATGCGTCGGGTCCGGCCGTCCGCCATGCGGTGTTCGGCCGCCCCGCCGCTCCAGGCCATCACCGGGCTGATGTGCAGCTTGCCCAGACCGGCGCGGCCCTGGGCGGAGACGCGCGGGCGGACCACCTCGGCCGAGGCGTCCTCCAGCTGGCGATAGGCGGCCATGACCCGCCGGAAGCGCTCGGCCGAGCCGCCCTCGCGGTCGGGGTGGGCGATCTTGGCGGCGTCTCGGAAGGCGCGGCGCAGGTCGGCGCGCGTGGCTGACGCGCGCACGCCGAGCAGCGCGCGCGCCTCGCTGAGCGTCATCTCCGCTGGGCTCTTCGCCATCCGAATCACCCTGCGCCGGCTGCGGTCAATGCACGGTTAAACCTCGTGACGAACGAGGCTTTGGCGCTATATCCGCGCCATGAGCGTGAAGGCCCCGATCCCGCCCTCGCCCAGCGAGGACGACTATGTGCGCCAGGTGACGAGCGCCGAGCCGCCGCCCCTGCTCAGCGAGACCGATCCGTTCGCGCTGTTCAGCGACTGGCTGACCGAAGCCCTGGCCAAGGAGCCCAACGACGCCAACGCCATGGCGCTGGCGACCGTCGACGAGAGCGGCCTGCCCGACGTGCGGATGGTGCTGCTGAAGGAGGCCGACGAGCGCGGCTTCGTCTTCTACACCAACCTGGAAAGCGCCAAGGGGCGGCAGCTGGCGGGCGATCCGAAGGCGGCGCTGCTGTTCCACTGGAAGTCGCTGCGCCGCCAGGTGCGGGTGCGCGGGCCCGTGTCGCCGGTGAGCGCGGCGGAGGCCGACGCCTATTGGGCGACGCGCGCGCGGCCCGCGCAGCTCGGCGGCTGGGCCTCCGACCAGTCGCGGCCGCTGCCCGACCGGATGGCGCTGGAGAAGAGGATCGCCGAGGTGGGGCTGAAGTTCGGCCTGGGCAAGGTGCCGCGCCCGGCGCACTGGTCCGGCTTCCGCCTGGCGCCCAGCAGCCTCGAGTTCTGGCGCGACCGGCCGTTCCGCCTGCACGAACGGCTGGTGTTCGAGCGCGCCCAGGGCGGCTGGACGACCAAGCGGCTGTTCCCTTGAGCGAGGCCGTCGAGGCGGAGGTCACAGCCTGGCTCTCCGCCGGGGCCGAGCGGGTGATCGAGACGGCGCTGGCCCGGGTGTTCCTGACGCCCAAGGCCGCCTTCAAGCAGAAGCGGCGGGTGAACCTGGGCTATGTCGACTTCACGACGGCGGAGCGGCGGCGCTGGGCCCTGGAGCGCGAGCTCGCCTTCAACACGCCCGCCGCGCCGGACATCTACCGGGGCATCCGCCGGATCACCCGGCGCGCGGGCGGCGGGCTGGAGTTCGACGGACCCGGCGAGGTGGTGGACGAGGTGCTGGAGATGCGCCGCTTCGCCGACGGGGCGGTGCTGTCGGCGCACCCGGAGGCGGTGGACGGCGAACTCGCCGAGGCGCTGGGCCGGACCATCGCGGGGTTCCACGCGCGGGCCCCGCGGCGCGACCGCTCGGGCCTGGGCTTCACCGTGCCCTCCAACGCGCGGCTGCTGCAGGAGCTGGCGGGGGAGCTGGGAGCGGCCGAGGTCGGACGGCTCGTTGACGCGACCGACGCCGAATACGCGCGCCTGAAGCCGCTGCTGGACGCCCGCGTGGCCGAGGGGTTCTCGCGTCGCTGCCACGGCGACCTGCACCTGGGCAACATCCTGGTGGAGGACGGGCGGCCGATCCTCTTCGACTGCATCGAGTTCAACGACGAGATCTCCGACATCGACGTGCTCTACGACCTGGCGTTCCTGCTGATGGACCTCGATTTCCGCAGCCGGCGGGACGCGGCGGTGAGGGTGCTGTCGGCGTGGCTGGACGAGGCGGCGCGGTGCTTCCCCGAGAGCGTCTGGGATGGGCTTGCGGCGCTGCCGCTGATGCTGTCGGTGCGGGCGGCGGTGCGCACCCACGTGCAGGCCCATTCCGGCGACCTGGCCGGCGCGCGGGCCTATCTCGCCTGCGCCATCGGGCATCTGTCGCCCGCCCCGCCGGTGCTGGCGGCGGTGGGCGGGCTCTCGGGATCGGGCAAGTCGACCTTCGCCCGCGCGGTCGCGGCGGGGCTGGGCGCCTCGCCAGGCTCAGTGGTTCTTAGGACCGACGAGATCCGCAAGCGGCTGCTGGGCGTAGGCGCCACCGAGCCGGTGGGGCGCGAGGCCTATACGCCGGCCTTCTACAACGAGGTCTATGACAGGCTCTTCACGCTGGCCGGGCGGATGCTGCGGGCCGGGCGGGCCGTGGTGCTGGACGCCACCTTCACCGATCCCGGTCTGCGGGCGCGGGCCGAGGCGCTGGCGGCCGACGCGGGGGTCGCTTTCGAAGGCCTCTGGCTGGAGGCGCCGGTGGGCGTGCTGGAGGCGAGGGTGGCGGCGCGCACGGGCGACGCCTCCGACGCCACTGTGGAAGTGCTTCGCGGACAGGTTCGCGCGCTCGAGGCGGAGAAGATCGGCTGGCGCCGGCTCGACGCCTGCGATGTGCAGGCGACGGCCGAGCAATGGCTCGCCGGGCGGTCGCGTTGATTATCGCCGTTCAGGAAACTAACTTGCGGGAAAGCCGGGCAAAAGCCGGCGGGAGGACATCTCTATGCTTGGCCTGATGCAGAACTGGCCCCTGACGGTCGACAAGATCCTCGACCACGCCAAGGCCTGGCACGGCGAGACCGAGATCGTCACCCGCTCGGTCGAGGGGCCGATCGTGCGGACCACCTACGCGCAGGTCCACGAGCGCGCCAAGCGGATGTCGAACGCGCTGAAGGGCCTGGGCGTGAAGCCCGGCGACCGCGTCGCGACGCTGGCCTGGAACACCGCCCGGCACATCGAGGCCTGGTACGCCATCATGGGCATCGGCGCGGTCTGCCACACGCTGAACCCCAGGCTGTTCCCGGACCAGCTCTGCTACATCGTCAACCACGCCGAGGATCAGATCATCTTCACCGATCTGACCTTCCTGCCGGTGCTGGCGGAGCACCGGGCCAAGCTGACGAGCGTCAAGCACATCGTCGTCCTGACCGACGAGGCGCACATGGACGCCGCGGCCGCCATCCCGGGCGCCCTGTGCTTCGAGACGCTGGTGGTGCAGAACTCCGCCGACTGCGAGTGGGGCGGCTTCGACGAGAACACCGCCGCGGGGCTCTGCTACACCTCCGGCACGACGGGCAATCCGAAGGGGGTGCTCTACTCGCACCGCTCGAACTTCCTGCACACCCTGGTGACCCTGAACGCCGACGTCATGGCGCTGCGGGCGCAGGACGTTGTGCTGCCGGTGGTGCCGATGTTCCACGCCAACGCCTGGGGGATCGCCTTCTCGGCGCCGGCGGTGGGCGCCAAGCTCGTCATGCCGGGGCCGAAGCTCGACGGCGCCTCGGTGCACGAGCTGCTGGAGAGCGAAGGCGTGACCTTCTCCGCGGCCGTGCCCACCGTGTGGCAGATGCTGCTCACCCACCTTCGCGACACCGGCGGCAAGCTGTCGACCCTGAAACGCGTGGTGATCGGCGGCTCGGCGGTGCCGGAATCTATCGTGCGCGCCTTCAAGGGCGACTACGGCGTGGAGGTCACCCACGCCTGGGGGATGACCGAGACCTCGCCGCTCGGGACCCAGGCGACGCCCAATGCGGCGATCGCCGCCATGCCGGCTGAGGAGCAGATCCGCTACCGACTCAAGCAGGGGCGCGCCCCGCTGGGCATCGAGATGAAGCTCACCGACGACGCCGGCGCGCGCCTGCCGCACGACGGGACGACCTTCGGGAGGCTGAAGGTGAAGGGGCCGTTCGTGGTCCGGGAATACTTCAAGGGCGAGGGCGGCGAGATCCTCGATTCCGAAGGCTTCTTCGACACCGGCGACGTCGCCACCATCGACGAGCACGGCTTCATGCAGATCACCGACCGGGCCAAGGACGTCATCAAGTCGGGCGGCGAGTGGATCTCCTCCATCGAGATCGAGAACCTGGCGGTCGGCCATCCCAAGGCGGCCATCGCCGCGGTGATCGGCGCGGCGCACCCGAAGTGGGACGAGCGCCCGGTGCTGCTGGTCAAGCTGAAGGACGGCGAGACCGCCACCAAGCAGGAGTTCCTCGACTTCCTGGAGGGCAAGATCGCCAAGTGGTGGACGCCCGACGACGTGGTCTTCGTGGACGACATCCCGCTGGGCGCCACGGGCAAGATCGACAAGAAGCTGATCCGCGAGCGGATGAAGGACTACGTCCTGCCGACGGCGGAGAAGGCGAAGGAGCGGGCGTAAGCCACCTTTCCCGCAAGGGGAGAAGGATCAGGCGAGGCGGTACTCCTCGCCGGAGGCGGTGATCTTCCCATCCCGCACGAGATGGATCATCGCCGCCAGCATGGAGCGAGAGGCGGCGGGCCACAGCTTGGGATCGACGTCGGCGTAGAGGCGTGGGACGAGGTCGGAGATCTTCGCGGGGCCGGATTGAAGCGCGCCCAGGATCTGGTCGATGCGTTCCTTGCGATGGTCGAGATAGGCCTGGATGAAGGCGTCGACCTCGGTGACCGGCGGGCCGTGGGTGGGCCACAGCGTCGAGAAGCCCCGCGCCCGGATGCGCCGCAGGCTTTCAAGGTAGTCGGTCATGTCGCCGTCGGGGGGGGTGATGACCGTCGTCGACCAGCCCATGATGTGGTCGCCGGTGAAGCAGGCGTTCTCCTCCGGCAGGGCGTAGCACAGGTGGTTGGAGGTGTGGCCCGGGGTGGGGATCGCCTCCAGCGCCCAGCCCGGGCCGGCGACGGTTCCGCCGTCGCAGAGGCTGACGTCGGGCGCAAAGCCGAGGTCGTGGCCGGCCTCCATTCTGACCGCGCCGTCGTCTTCGGCGTCGGCGGTGACCGCGCAGCCGTAGATCGGCGCGCCGGTGCGCGCCTTCAGCGGGCCGGCGAGCGGCGAGTGGTCGGAGTGGTGGTGGGTGATGACGATCGCCGTGACCCGCTCGCCCTGGACGGCGGCGAGGATGGCCTCCAGGTGGGCGGCGTCGTCGGGGCCGGGATCGATGACCGCGACTTCGCCGCGGCCGACGATGTAGGTCCCGGTGCCCAGGAAGGTGAACGGCCCGGGATTGTTGGCGATCACCCGCCGGATCAGCGGCGAGACCTGGTCGCAACGGCCGTAGGCGAAGTCCAGCTTGCGGACGTAAGGGATCATCTTGGAGGGATCATCGGGGCAGGGCGGCGGAGAGGTCGTAGCCCGCCTCGCGGCCCAGGCCGACAAGCTCCTCGCGGCTTCGCGCGCCGGAGAGCGCCTGGCCGATCGCCCAGGTCATGATCGAGCGCGTGCCGGAGCGGCAGAAGGCCAGCGTGGGCTTGGCCGCATCGGCCAGCACCCGCTGCATGGTCTCGACCTGCGCGGGCGTGGGGCCGCCGCTGACGGGGATGTGGAAATAGGCCAGGCCCGCCGCGCGCGCCGCCGCCTCGATCTC
>JAGWSE010000189.1 GCA_028869395.1 Alphaproteobacteria bacterium
CGCTCGCCTTCACCGGGGCCTTCGCCGTCTGGACGATCTTCTCGATCGTCGGCGTGAAGATCAAACGGGACCTCGGGCTGACCGACGCGGAGTTCGGCCTGCTGGCCGGCACGCCGATCCTGACCGGCTCGCTGTCGCGGGTGCTGCTGGGCGTCTTCGCCGACAAGTTCGGCGGCCGGATCGTGAACCTGGTCGTCCTGCTGCTCGCCGCCGCCTCGACGCTGGCGCTGTCCTACGCCCACACCTACCCGCAGATGCTGCTCGCGGCCCTCGGGCTCGGGCTGGCCGGCGGCTCGTTCGCGGCCGGCGTCGCCTATGTCTCGAAGTTCTTCTCGAAGGAGCGGCAGGGCGCGGCGCTCGGGATTTACGGCGCCGGCAACGTGGGCGCGGCGATCACCAACTTCGGCGCTCCGTTCGTCATGGCGGCCGTCGGCTGGGAGACGCTCGCCCGCATCTGGGCGGCGGCGCTGGTGGTCGTGGCCCTCGTCTTCTTCTTCGGCGCCAAGGATGAGCCGGAGCTCGCCGCGCGGCGGGCCGCCCGGCGCAAGTCGCCGCCGTTCCTGGCCCAGTTCGCGCCGCTGAAGCGGCTGCAGGTCTGGCGCTTCTCGCTCTACTACTTCTTCAACTTCGGCGCCTTCGTGGCCCTGTCCCTGTGGCTGCCGCGCTATCTGGTCGGCGTCTACCACCTCGACCTCAAGACCGCCGGGATGCTGGCGGCCGGCTTCTCCCTTCCCGCGGCCGCGTTCCGGATCTTCGGGGGCTGGCTCGCCGACCGCTTCGGCGCGCGCCGGGTGATGTACGCCAGCTTCATGGTCGCGGTCGCGGCGACCTTCCTGCTCTCCTATCCGGCGACGACCTACGTGGTGGACGGCATCAGGGGCCCGATCCAGTTCCGTGTCGCGACGGAGCTGCCGGTGTTCATGGGCATCCTGGTCGCGCTCGGCTTCTTCATGAGCCTCGGGATGGCCGCCGTCTTCAAGCACATCCCGGTCTACTACCCGAAGGACATCGGGGCGGTCGGGGGCCTGGTCGGCATGATCGGCGGCCTGGGCGGCTTTGTCCTGCCGATCGCCTTCGGCGCGATGAACGACATGGTCCACGTGTGGACCAGCTGCTTCATGCTGCTCTTCGCGCTGGTCGCCACCGCGCTCGCGTGGATGCATTTCGCCATCCGGCGGATGGAGCGGGCCCGGATGCCCGAGCTGGGCCGCCTGCCCGAGCTTCCCGAACTGGAGGGGCTGCAGCCCGCCCTGGCCGCGCCCGCGCCGCACCCCGCCGGCGTCAACGCGCCCTCCGTCGCCGCCGAATAACCCGCCCTCTTGCCGACGCGTAACCGCAGGTCCGACCCGATGAGCAACACCCTAGACCGCCTGGCCTTCTTCACGAGGAAGACCGAGCTGTTCTCCAACGGCCACGGCGTCATGACCGACGACGACCGCGCCTGGGAGGAGGCCTACCGGTCGCGCTGGCGCCACGACAAGATCGTCCGCTCGACCCACGGCGTGAACTGCACGGGCTCCTGTTCCTGGAAGATCTACGTCAAGGGCGGCATCGTTACCTGGGAGACGCAGCAGACCGATTATCCGCGCACGCGCCCCGAACTGCCCAATCACGAACCGCGCGGCTGCTCGCGCGGGGCGAGCTACTCCTGGTA
>JAGWSE010000190.1 GCA_028869395.1 Alphaproteobacteria bacterium
CCGCGATCGGCTCCAGGCCCGGCTGGCCGAGACTCCGCTCGGAACCGCCGAGGTCCTCAACCCCGAAGACGCAAGCCCCCTGGCCCGCTTCCTCGCGCTCCGCTCGCCTGACGCCGCCCCTTTCGCCGGAAAGCTTGCCGACCGCGAGGTCATGGTCGATGTCCGCGACGATGTCCTGCGGATCGGCCTTGCGCTCTACCACGACGCCGCCGACGTGGATGAGTTCATCGCGAGGGCGGCGAGCATCTGACCCAGGGGCGAGCCTCGAGCGCTCGTGTTCAGCCCGCCTTCGCCGCCGCCGGCGCGCAGGCTTTTCGGTCGCCCGCCTGGCAGGCTGCGACCCGGGCCGCCCACGCCGCCTTCGCTTTGGCGTAGTCGGCCTCGGCTTTCTGGGCGGCGGCGATCTGGGTCGCCACGGCGGCGTCGTGCTCGGCCTTGGCCTGGGCGTAGTCCGCCTGGGCGGCCATGTACTGCGCCTGCCGGGCGTCGTTGCGCGCCTGGATCTCGGCGTTCGTCTTGTTGACCTGGGCGTTCAGCGCCTCGGTGCGCGCGTCCTGGTCGAGGATCTCCGGAGTGTCGCGGATATGCGGAAACGCCATCGGCGTCGCCGTCTGCGCCAGCACGGGGGCGGCGAGGGCGAACAGGGCGGCGGCGATGTGGACGCCTTTCATCGACCGGCTCCGAGGCGATCTCGGCCGATCCCTAGCTCCCGATCCGGCAGCGCGCCTTGATCTGGCTCAGACGGCCTCGACCGCGCCCGCGGCGCTCGCCAGCGCCCCTTCGCGCACCACCTTGGCGACGGCGCCGGTCAGCCGCTCCAGATCGCCGCCCGAGCTCACGTAGGGCGGCGCCAGATAGATCACCTTGCCCATCGGACGGATCCAGCAGCCCGCCGCGGCGAACCTCTGGCTGAGCGTCCCGGCGTTCAGCGCCCGCTCGAACTCGACCACGCCGACCGCGCCGCGGACGCGCACGTCCACCACGCCTGCGTCGTCCCGGCAGGGTTCCAGCCCCTCCGCCAGCGCCGCCGCGATCCGCGTCACCTTTGCCCGCCAGCGGCCGTCTTCGAACAGGTCCAGCGAGGCGTTCGCCGCCGCGCAGGCCAGGGGGTTGGCCATGTAGGTCGGCCCGTGCATCAGCGCCGCGCCGGGATCGTCCGACCAGAAGGCCTCGAACACCCGGCGGCTCGCCACCGCCGCCGACAGCGGCAAGGTCCCACCGGTCAGCGCCTTGGACAGCGTCAGGATGTCCGGGACCGCGCCTGCGCCTTCGCAGGCGAAGAGGTCGCCGGTCCGGCCGAACCCCACGAAGATCTCGTCGAAGATCAGCAGCACCTGGTGCCGGTCCGCCAGCCGCCGCAGCCGCCGCAGCACCTCGTCGTCGTGGAAGATCATGCCCCCCGCGCCCTGGATGCGCGGCTCGACCAGCATCGCCGCGATTTCGGGGGCCCGGGCCGCGAGCAGGGCGTCGAGCGCGGCCTCGCTCGCCGCGTCCACCGGCAGCCGCGCCATGATCTGCTGCGGCAGCACGCCGGCGAACAGGGCGTGCATCCCTTCCTCCGGGTCGCAGACCGCCATCGTGCCCAGGGTGTCCCCGTGATAGCCGCCCAGGAAGGCCAGGAAATTCGACTTCCCGGCGACGCCGCGGTTGATCCAGAACTGCAGCGCCATCTTCATGGCGATCTCCACCGAGACCGATCCAGACTCGGCGAAGAACACGTGCTCCAGATCGCCCGGCAGGAGCGCCGCCAGCCGCGCCGCCAGCCGGTAGGCCGGCTCGTGCGCCAGGCCGCCGAACATCACGTGCGGCGCGGCCTCCAGCTGGGCCTGCACCGCGGCGCGGATGTGCGGGTGGTTGTAGCCGTGGCAGGCCGTCCACCAGCTGGAGATCCCGTCGACCAGCTCGCGACCGTCCGCCAGGATCAGCCGCGCGCCCTCGGTGCGGGCGACCGGCAGCGGCGCGGGCGCGGTCTTCATCTGGCAATAGGGCCGCCACACGTGCCGCGCCCCATTCGCCAGCCACTCGGGTTCGGTCACGCGTATCTCCTTGCCTCGGCGCCTTCCGTCGCGGCCTCTCCTAGGGCATAGCCCGCCGGTGCACGACCCGCTCGCCGTTTCCGCGTTCTGAAGTCCGACATGAGTCCCCGCATCCTCTTCGTCGCCGGCGCCCACACCGAGATCGGCAAGACCCACGTGGCCTGCGGCCTGATCCGCGCCGCGCGCGAGGAGGGCTTCTCCGTGGACGCCCTGAAGCCGGTGGTCAGCGGCTTCGATCCCGATGACTGGACCGACAGCGACCCGGGCCGCCTGCTGGCCGCGCTGGAGCGGCCGCGCAACAAGGCCGAGCTCGACCGCCTCTCCCCCTGGCGCTTGGCGGCGCCGCTCGCCCCGCCCTCGGCGGCGCAGGCGGAGGACCGCCCGCTGCCCTTCGGCCCCGTCGTCGACTTCTGCCGCGCCCGCATCGCGGCCTCCGACGCCCGCCTGATGGTGGTGGAGGGCGTGGGCGGTCTGATGTCGCCCATCGCCGAGGGCGCCACCAGCCTCGACCTGCTCGAGGCGCTGCCCGGCTTCAGCGTCCTGGTGGGCGGCGGCTATCTCGGCGCGGTCAGCCACACGCTCACCGCCCTGGAGGTCATGCGCGCCCACGGCCTCGCGCCGGCCGCCGTCGTCGTCAGCGAGAGCGCCGATCCCGACGCGCCGGAGTTCATGGGCGCCGTGGCGCTGCTCACCGAACATGCGGGCGAAACCCCGGTGATCCCCGCCTCGCGACAGGCCGGTTACGCCTGGGCGGGGCTGGCGCTGCAGGTGCTGCTGGCCTGACACCGAAATGTCGCGTTTTCGCCGCGTGACGGCGGTCGGCGGCTGTGCCAAGGGACCGCGCCCTTGTCATTTGCGAACTGGAGCCTCCCATGCCCGCCCGATGGCGCCTCCGCGCGGCGGCGGCGGCGTTGCTGCTGGCGGCCTCGGCCGGCGTCGCGAGGGCAGGGGAGGTGGCGCTCACCTTCGACGATCTTCCGACGCTCCAGCTCCCCGACGATCAGGCCTACGCCGAACTCACCACCATCCGTCTGGTCCAGGGCCTTCGCCGCCATCGCATCCCGGCCACGGGCTTCGTCATCGGCGACAAGTTGGAGGGCCCCGAAGCGAAACCGAACGCCGAGGTTCTGCGTCAATGGCTCGCCGCCGGCTTCGTGCTCGGCAACCACACCTGGGACCACCCCTCCCTCGATAAGGAGCCGCTGGCCGCCTACATCGCCGGCGTCGCCCAGACAGACGACGTGCTGAAGCCGCTGCTCGCCCCCTATGGCCAACGGCCGCGCTGGTTCCGCTATCCCTACCTGGAGACGGGGGGAAAGCCCGGGATCGAGACGGCCTTCCAGGCCTGGCTCGCCAAGCGCGGCTACCGCAATGCGCCCGTCACCATCGAGAACTCAGACTGGATGTTCGCCCTGCCCTACGACGAGGCGGTGCTGCGCCACGACGCCGCCGCCGCGCGGCGGGTGAAGACGGAGTACCTCGACTACACGGAAAAGGCCGTGGCCTGGTACCGGCTGGCCAGCTGGTCGCTGTTCGGCCGGCCCATCGCCTTCGTGTTCCTGCTGCACGCCACGCGGCTGAACGCCGACTGCCTCGACGACCTGGCGGCGATCTTCAAGGCCAATGACCTCACGCCGCTCAGCCTCTCTGAGGCGCTGAAGGACCCGGCCTATGCGATCCCGGATCACTACGTGGGCGCGGA
>JAGWSE010000191.1 GCA_028869395.1 Alphaproteobacteria bacterium
GTCTGCTCGGCCTGCGAGAAGTCGCGGGCGAAGATGGTCGCCTGGGTGGACCGGAACCAGGCCTCCGGATCGCGCTCGGTGAGGATCACCTTGGCGTCGGGATAGGCCTCGGCCAGCTCCCTGTAGAAGGTCGCGCTCGGCCAGTCGACGGTGGCGCTGTAGCCGTTGAAGATCTTCGCCCAGTCCGGCCTTCCGTCCGCGGCCTCCAGCCACCAGGCCGGCGCCTGCGGGTTCTTGAACACCTCGACCATGTGGTAGCAGGGCCCGAAGCCGAGTTGCTCCAGCGCGAGCTTCAGCGACATGGTTCCCGTGCGGCCGTAGCCGGCCCCGATCACCTTCAGAGTCATCCTGGTCCTCTCGAGCCCTGTGCGGCGCCGACCCTGCGCTCCCGCGTGCGCGGGCTCAAGCCCCTTCGGCGGCCGTCCTCCGGCTGAGCAGGAAGAGCGCCGTCTCCGCGCGCCAGTTCTCCAGGACGCCGTCGGGGTTCATCGGCCTGGCCGCCTTGCCCCCGACGAGGGCCGAGCAGGCGTCGATCCTGAGGTCCAGGTCGCGGCAGAGGTCGGTGAAATCCTTCAGGGTGCACAGGTGGATGTTGGCGGTCGCCCACCAGGGATCGGGCAGCGCCCGGGTCTCCGGCATCCGCCCGCGGGTCATCAGCGAGACCCGCATCCGCCAGTGGCCGAAGTTCGGCACCGAGACGATGGCCTGGTCGGCGATCCGCAGGAGCTCGTTCAGCACGTGCCGGGGCTCGCGCATCTGCTGCAGGGTCTTGGACAGGATGGCGTAGTCGAAGGCCCGGCTGGGGAAGTAGTCCAGGTCGCGGTCCCCATCGCCCTGCACCACAGCGAGGCCCTTGGAAAGGCAGACGGCCACGTTCTCCGCCGAGATCTCCAGCCCCTGGCCGTCCACCCCCTTCTCATGGGTGAGCAGTTCCAGCAGCTCGCCCGTTCCGCAGCCCACGTCGAGCACGCGCGCGCCTGGCTTCACGAGCCGCAGGATCTCGTGGAAGTCCTCGCGGACGACGGGGGTCACGACAGGCCCCGCGCCTGGGCGGCCGAGGAGAAGAACCCCTTCAGCGTCGCATCGAGCTGCGGCTCGTCCAGGAAGAAGGCGTCGTGGCCCTTGTCGGTCTCGATCTCGACGAAGCTGGCGCGCGCCCCGGCGGCGTTCAGCGCGCGCACGATCTCGCGGCTCTCCGGCGTCGGATAGAGCCAGTCCGAGGAGAAGGACAGGACGCAGAAGCGGACATGCCGGGCCTCGCCGAACGCCTGGGCCAGCACGCCGCCGTGCTGCGCGGCCAGGTCGAAATAGTCCAGCGCGCGGGTGATGTAGAGGTAGGAGTTGGCGTCGAACCGGTCGACGAAGCTCGCGCCCTGGTGCCTCAGGTAGCTCTCCACCTGGAAGTCCGCGTCGAAGCCCCACGACAGCCCGTCACGCTGGAGTTCGCGGCCGAACTTCCGCTGCAGCGCCACCTCGGAAAGGTAGGTGATATGCGCGGCCATCCGCGCCACGGCCAGGCCCTTCTCGGGGCGCACGCCCACGGCTTCATAGGCCCCGCCGCGCCAGTCCGGATCGGCCATGATCGCCTGGCGGCCCACCTCGTGGAAGGCGATGTTCTGCGCCGAATGGCGCGCCGCCGCGGCGATGCAGACGGCGGAGAACAGCTTCTGCGGATAGTCCGCCGCCCACTGAAGGACCTGCATGCCGCCCATGGAGCCGCCCACCACGGCGAACAGGGTCTCGATGCCCAGCGCCTCGACCAGCATGGCCTGGGCGCGGACCATGTCCCCGATGGTGATCACCGGGAAGGCCAGGCCATATGGCTTGCCGGTCGCCGGATCGATCGAGGCGGGGCCGGTGGAGCCCATGCAGCCGCCGATCACATTGGAGCAGACGATGAAGTGCCGCTCGGGATCGAGCGGCCGGCCGGGCCCCACGAAGCGGTCCCACCACCCGGGCTTGCCGGTCACGGGATGCGTCGAGGCCAGGTGCTGGTCGCCGGTCAGCGCATGGCAGACCAGCACCGCGTTCGACCTGGCCGCGTTCAACCGGCCATAGGTCTTGTAGGCGATCTCCAGGGGCGCCAGCGTCGCTCCGGAATCGAGACGCAAGGCCTGGTCCGCCGGGAACCGCCAGGTCCCGCCGTCCATCTCCACCGCCGCCTTCGCCCCGACCGACCGCGCCATGGCGTGCTTGGAGCCCGCAACCTCTTTGGCTGTCAATGCTTCGCAGCGGGCGCGGGCGCGGCTATGAGGGCGCGGGGTTAGGTGGAGCATCCATGGATCGGCTGATCCTCTTCCGGCACGGCAAGGCCGAAGCGGAGAGCCAGAGCGGCGAAGATTTCGACCGCCGGCTCACCCATCGCGGCGTGCGCGAATCCGCCGAGATGGGCCGCACCCTGGCCGACCTGGGTCTCACCCCGGACCGGGCGCTCGTGTCGCCTGCGGCCCGCGCGCGGGAGACCTGGGAGGCGGCCGAGCCCGCCTTCCCGGCGGTCGAGCTGCGCCTGGAGCCCGAGCTCTACAACGCCGCGCCCGGCGCCATCCGCGCGGCGGCCGAGGGGGCCGGCGAGGGTTGCCGCACCCTCATCGTGGTGGGCCACAATCCGGGCCTGCAGGAGCTCACCGTCGAGTTGCTGCGCCAGGGAGCCGCCTCTCCCGCCCTGGTCGCGCGCGCCCAGCGCGAGTTCCCGACCGCCGCGGCCGCCGTGTTCCTGATCGACGCCAACGGTCGTCCGGCCTTCGACGGGCTGTTCTTCCCGGAGCGGGGCGGGTGAGGATCTACAAGATCCTTGCCCGCCGGGATTGGGAGGCGGCCTGCAACGCCGGGGTCTACGAGGGCTCCGAGATCGATCGCGCCGACGGCTTCATCCACTTCTCCACCGCCGTCCAGGCGCAGGAGACCGCCAGGCGCCATTTCCGCGGCCAGGCCGGGCTCCTGGTTCTGGAGGTGGAGGCCGAAGACCTCGGGGGAGCGCTCAAGTGGGAGCCGTCGCGCGGCGGCGACCTCTTCCCGCATCTATACGGCGCCCTCGACCCCGCCTTGGTGCGCGGCCTCGACGAGGCGCCGCTCGATGCCGACGGCGCGCCGCTGATCGGGCCTCTGGCGTGAGCGGCTTGCACGGCCTGGCCACCCAGGCGCTTCACGCGCTCGACCCGGAGGATGCGCATGGCCTGGCCATTGCGGGGCTCCGCGCAGGCCTGGGGCCACGCGCCGGCCGCGACGATCCGATCCTGGAGACCGAGCTGGCGGGGCTGAAGCTGTCCAACCCGGTCGGCCTGGCGCCTGGCTTCGACAAGGACGCGCAGGTGTTCCGGCCCATGCTGCGCGCCGGCTTCGGCTTCGTGGAGTGCGGCACGGTCACGCCGCGGCCGCAGGCCGGAAATCCACGCCCGCGCCTCTTCCGCCTCGCCGAGGACCGCGCGGTGATCAACCGCATGGGGTTCAACAACCGGGGGCTGGAGGCGTTCGCCGGCCGGCTCTCCGGCGGTCGGCCGGGCGTGGTGGGCGCCAACATCGGCGCCAACAAGGACTCCGAGGACCGCGTCGCCGACTACGTGGCGGGGCTGAAGCGGCTGTGGGGCCTGGCCGACTATTTCACGATCAACATCTCCTCGCCCAACACGCCCGGCCTGCGCGCGCTGCAGACGAAGGCTGCGCTGCAGGAGCTGCTCGGGCGACTGGCCGAGGCCCGGGCGGGGCTGCCGGCGTCCGAGGCCGCGCCGACGTTCCTCAAGGTGGCGCCCGACCTGGAGCCGGGCGAGGTGGAAACCATCGTGGAGACCTCCCTCGCCCACGGTCTTTCGGGGATCATCGTCTCCAACACGACCGTCTCGCGGCCGCCGCTCAGCTCGCCGCTGCGGGACCAGGCGGGCGGTCTCTCCGGCGCGCCCCTGATGGCGCTCTCCACGCGGGTGCTCTCCGAATTCGCGCAGGCCTGCGCCGGCCGGCTGGTGCTCGTGGGCGTCGGCGGCATCGGCTCGGGCGCGGACGCCTACGCCAAGATCCGCGCGGGCGCCTCGGCCGTGCAGCTCTATTCCGCCCTGGTGTTCGAAGGCCCGGGCCTGGTCGGGCGCATCAAGCGCGACCTGGCCGCCCGGCTGAGGGCCGACGGGTTCGTCTCGGTGGCGCAGGCGGTGGGCGCGAACTAGGGGGCGCAACGGCCCGAGCCTTGCAGCGCTTGGGCCTTCGTTGCCGAAGTGGGCAGGCTGGACTACGGATTGCGCATGGCGGACGCCCCGCAGGAGCCTTCGAAGTCCGAAAGGCCCCGCTTCTTCTGGCCGGGCGGGCTGTCGGCGCGACTCCTGACCCTCACCGTGCTGTTCGTGGCCTTCGGCGGCCTGCTGGCGGTGCCGCCGGCCCTGGCCTCCTTCGAGGAGCAGTGGCTGCTCGACCGGGTGCGCGCCGCCGAGCTCGCCTCCCTGGCCCCCGAGGTCGCGCCCGACCGCAAGGTCTCCGAGCAGCTGAAGAGCGAGCTCCTGCGCGGCGCCGGCGTCGAGATCGTGGCGATCTCCAACGACCACGTCCGGTCGCTGGTGTTCGCAGGCCCGACGCGCAACATCACGCCCTACCTCGTCGACCTGCGCGGCGGCGTGGGCCTGGATCTCCTGGCGCCCTTCCGCACCCTGTTCAGCGCGCCGGGCAGCCGCATCCGGGTCATGGCGCCCCCTCGCTTCCGCCGCGACCTCAATCCGAAGACCGACTTCGTGGAGATCGTCGCCCCCGACGCGGAGCTGAAAACCGCGCTCGCCGGCTACTTCTGGCGGGTCATCATCGTCATCGGCTTCGTCTCGGCCATGGCGGGCGGGCTCGTCTATCTCACGCTCAACCTCTTCCTGGTCCGCCCGATGCAGCGGATCACCTACGCCATGGAGCGCTTCCGGGCCGACCCGGACGATCCGCAGGCGCGCGTGCCGCTGTCGCGGCGCCGCGACGAGATCGGCCGCGCCGAGGCCGAGCTCGACCGCATGCAGGCCGACCTGCGCGCCGCGCTCAA
>JAGWSE010000192.1 GCA_028869395.1 Alphaproteobacteria bacterium
CAGCATGAGCACACCGGCTGGTTCCCGGAGACGCCCTGCGCGATGATCAACGACCAGATGCGGCTGTGGGGCCACCAGTTCCTCTATGACGAGGCCGAGCTGGTGCGCCTGCTGCGGGATTGCGGCTACGCCCCGATCGAACGGGTCGGCTACGGCGAGAGCCGCCACGCCGAACTCCGCGAGCTCGAGAGCCGGCCGCCCTGCGGCGACCTGATCGTCGAAGCCGCCGTGGGCCAAAGCGCGCCGCCGACACCCTGAGGGCGGGATTTTTCGCGCGCCTGCGGCGGGCGCCGGGGCCGACCTCATCGGCCCACCCTCGCGCGTCATGTTTCTGCATTGACGTCAAATCGCGGTTGGCCGCGCCGGGCCGCCGCGTCAGAATGGCCTCGCAAAAAGGACAATCGAATGAGTCATTCGCCCCCCACCGGGCGGGGCGCGGCGCCGCTGTCTGATGTTCAGACGGTCGACGTGTCGGCCATGCCGAGGGTGCTGGTCCGCATCGTGGGCCTGGCCCTGCGCTACCCCTGGCGGGTGGCGCTCACGATCCTGACCTCGCTGTGCGGCGCGGTCGCCAGCCTGACCCTGCCCAGGCTGTTCGGCCGCGCGGTCGACGAAGCCCACCGGCTGCTCGCCGGCGGTCCCGCCCACGCCGCCGAGGCGCGCCACGCCCTTTGGGTCAGCGCGCTCCTGGTCATCGCCGCCACCATGGCCCGCGGCTTCCTGACCGCGGCGGCGGGCTACCAGGGCGAATACCTCAGCCAGAAGGTCGGCTACGACCTGCGGCTCAAGCTCTTCCAGCAGATCCAGCGGCTGTCGTTCGGCTTCCACGACCGCATCCACTCGGGCGACCTGATCACCCGCGGCATGCTCGACCTCGAGGGCACGCGGATCTTCATCCAGAACGGGATGATGCAGGGCTTCACCATCGTCCTGCTGGTCGGCTTCTCGGCCTACATGATGTTCTCGACGGAGCCGTTGCTGGCGCTCATCGGCCTGTCGTTCGTGCCGGTGGCGGGCGCGGCGCTGGCGCGCATGGGCTTCCTCCTGCGGGTCACCTGGCTGCGCGTCCAGCGGCTGATGTCGGCCCTGACCCTGACCATGGAGGAGAACCTCCAGGGCATCCGCGTGGTGCGCGCCTTCGCCGCCAAGCCGTTCGAGATGGCCAAGTTCGACCAGGCCGCCGACGCCGCGCTCGCCTATTCCTATCGCCGCATCATCCTGCGCTACCGCGGCGTCTCGGCCATGCAGGTCAGCTACTACACCGCGCTGGGCGCGCTCCTGTGGGTGGGCGGCCACAAGGTGGCGGCGGGCGAGATGACTGTCGGCCGCCTGACCGAGTTCGTCACCTACATGACCCTGCTGCAGCAGCCGATCCGGCAGGTCGCCATGATCTTCAACACCGCCGCGCGGGCGACGTCCTCGGGCGGGCGGCTGTTCGAGGTGCTGGATATCGAGCCGGAGATCGCCGACAAGCCGGGAGCCCAGCCGCTGAAGGCGGCCCGCGGCGTGCTGCGCTTCGAGCACGTCGATTTCGCCTACGATCCCGGCGGCAAGCAGATCCTCTCCGACATCAGCTTCGAGGTCGCGCCCGGCAAGACGCTGGGCGTCGTCGGCGCCCCGGGCTCCGGCAAGTCGACCATCGCCAACCTGGTCCCGCGCTTCTACGACGTCACCGGCGGCCGCATCACCATCGACGGCGTCGACATCCGCGACGTGACGCTCGCCTCGCTTCGCGAATACGTCGGCCTCGTCCAGCAGGAGGCCTTCTTGTTTGACGCCTCGGTCGGCCACAACGTCGCCTACGCCGATCCCTGGGCGGAGGAGGAAAGGATCGTCGGCGCGGCCAAGACCGCCCAGATCCACGAGCATATCGCGGGCCTTCCGGACGCCTACGAGACCCGCGTGGGCGAGCGCGGCGTGGCGCTGTCCGGCGGCCAGCGCCAGCGGATGAGCATCGCCCGCGGCGTGGTGCCCGAGCCCGGCATCGTAATCTTCGACGACTCCACCGCCGCCATCGACGCGGTGACCGAGAAGAAGGTCCGCGACGCCATCGCCCACGCCACCCGAACCCAGGCGACCATCGTCATCGCGCATCGCCTGTCATCGCTGATGCATGCCGACGAGATCGTCGTGCTCGATGAGGGCCGCATCGTGGAGCGCGGCGAGCATCCGGCGCTGATCGCGCGCGGCGGGATCTACGCCGACCTCTACGCCCTCCAGACCCGCGCCGACAGCGCCGCGGCCATGGAGGAGCCGCCAGGGGAGCCGCCGACCAAACGGCGGGCCCGGGCATGAGCGACATGGCCTCCGACGAGCCGGAAGTCCGGCGCGCGCCCCGCGCCTCGCTGGGCTCGCCCGAGGGCGAGGACATCTTCGGCCGGTTCGACACCGTCGCGGCGCGGCGGTTCTTCGCCTACGTCAAGCCGCACCGGCGCTCGTTCATCACCGCCCTGGTCGCCGTGGTGGTGACCGCCTTCGCCCAGATCTCGATCCCGCGCCTGATCGGCCGCGTCGTCGAGGCGGTGGTGCGCCGAGATCCCGTCCTGCTCGACCACGACGTGCTGCTGTTCGCCATCGGCGCGGCGATTTTCGTGACCATGTTCTTCGTCGAGCAGTGGCTCTCCACCACGCTCGCCCAGCGGGTGATCTTCGACATCCGCCGCTCGATGTTCGAGCACTTCCAGGATGTTTCCCTGTCCTTCATGGACAAGACCCACGTCGGGCGGATCATGGCCCGCCTGCAGGGTGACGTGAACGCCCTTCAGGAGTTCCTGGAGAGCACCACCGGCGCGGTGGGCGATCTCGTCACCCTCGTCGGCATCTCCGCGGCCCTGGTCATCATGGACGTGCGGCTGGGGCTTCTGACGCTCACCGTGCTGCCCGCCCTGATCGCCATCCGGGCGATCTGGCTGCCGTTCTCGAAGTCCCGCTTCCGGGCCGCGCGCGACGCCTCATCCACCGCCAACTCGGCCCTGGCGGAGAACATCAACGGCGTCCGCACCGTGCAGGAGACGCGCCGCGAGGCGCTCAATTTCGAGCTCTACCGCGAGAAGGCCTACGAGAACTTCAAGGCCCAGGTCGGCGCCTCCTGGATGACCCAGATCATGGTCCCCACGGTCGACGTGCTGACCGGCCTGGCCATGGCCATC
>JAGWSE010000022.1 GCA_028869395.1 Alphaproteobacteria bacterium
GAGGCCACCGCCCGTCAGGAGGTCAAGGTCAAGATCGACGCGGCCCGCGCCCGCGCGGCGCTGGGGCTCGAGCCGGACACCGGCAAGCCGGGGCAGCCGGGGCCGGCCCAGTGACGATCGAGCCTGCCTTCGACGCCTTTGCGGCCACCTACGAATCGGGCGCCCCCCAGCTCGTCTGGAGCCGCCTCATCGACGACCTGGAGACGCCGGTCTCAGCCTATCTGAAGATCGGCCATGGCCGCCCCTATGCGTTCCTGTTCGAGTCCGTCGAGGGCGGCGCCTGGCGTGGCCGCTACTCCATCATCACCCTCGATCCGGATCTCGTCTGGCGCTGCCGCGGCGATCGGGCCGAGGTCGCCGAGGGCGAGGACATCGCCGCCGGCCGCTTCACGCCGCAGGCCGACGGCGCGCTGGATTCCCTGCGCGACCTGATCGCCAGCTCGCGCATCGAGCTGCCGGCCGGCCTGCCGCCCATGGCCGCCGGCGTGTTCGGCGCCATCGGCTACGACATGATCCGGCTTGTCGAGCACCTGCCGCAAGTCAACGAGGACACCCTGGGTTTGCCGGACGCCGTGCTCACCCGTCCTTCCGTCGTGGCGGTCTTCGATTCCATCGGCCAGGAGATCCTGCTGGTCACCCCGGTTCGCCCGGGCCGCGCGTCGGCCAAGGACGCCTATGCCGCTGCGCAGGGCCGGCTCGCGGGGGTCATGGCCGACCTGCGCCTTCCCACGCCGCGCCTGCTCGGCAACGGCGAGCCCCAGCCCGACCGCTTCACCACCCCCGTGGACCGCGGAGCCTACCGCCAGATCGTCGAGAAGGCGAAAGAGTACATCCGCGCCGGCGACATCTTCCAGGTGGTGCCCAGCCACCGGCTCCGCGCCCCCTTCGAGCGCGATCCCTTCTCGCTGTACCGGTCGCTCCGGCGCACCAATCCCTCGCCGTTCCTGTTCTACCTGAACTTCGGCGATTTCCAGCTCGCCGGCTCATCGCCGGAAATCCTGGTTCGCCTGCGCGACGGCAAGATCACCATCCGCCCGCTCGCCGGCACGCGTCCGCGCGGCGCCACGCCCGAACAGGACTCAGCCCTCGAACAGGAGCTGATCAATGATCCCAAGGAACGCGCCGAGCACCTGATGCTGCTCGACCTCGGCCGCAACGATGTCGGCCGGGTCGCCATGCTGAAGGAAGCCGGCGCCAACGCGCCCAAGCCGGCCGGCCGCCAGGCCCCGCGCGTGCGTGTCACCGACAGCTTCTTCGTCGAGCGCTACAGCCACGTCATGCACCTGGTCTCCAACGTCGAGGGCGACGCGCCCGAGGGCCTGGACCCGGTCGATGTGGTGATGGCCGCCCTGCCGGCCGGCACGCTTTCCGGGGCCCCGAAGGTGCGGGCCATGCAGATCATCGACGAGCTCGAGATCGAGAAGCGCGGCATCGGTTACGCCGGCGCCGTCGGCTATTTCGGCTGCGACGGTTCGGTCGACACCTGCATCGTCCTCAGGACGGCCCTCTTCAAGGACGGCGTCATGTACGTCCAGGCCGGCGGCGGCGTCGTGGCCGACAGCGACCCGGACGCCGAATACGACGAGACCCTCCACAAGGCCCGCGCTCTTCGCCGCGCCGCCGAGGAAAGCTGGCGTTTCGTCTGAGGCCCCTCGCCCCCCGGAGGGAGCATCTGAGGGCGCGGAAGGGGACGCTTTACCGACTTCAGGGCGCACTCTTCGCCACGTGCTCGCTGACGACCGGCGGCGCCATGATCATGGCGGTCGCGAACGCCAGCGCCGAGACGGCCAGGAGCCCGGCTGCGCCCAGAACGGGCCACAGGCGCTCGCGCGGCTTCGGCGCTTCGAGCAGCGCCCGCGCGCGGGCGATGGCCTCGCGATCGAGGGAGGATCTGGGCTCGTCCATGGCGCGGAAGGATCGGCGGAGTCGCGGGCAGCGCCAATCGGCGCGCTTGGCTCCTGCGACGCCAAGGCCTAGATGGAATCCGCATGATCCTGGTCATCGATAACTACGACAGCTTCACCTACAACCTCGTCCACTACCTCAATGAGCTGGGCGCGGAGACGCTCGTCCGCCGCAACGACCAGGTGACGGTCGCCGAGGCGCTGGGCCTGAAGCCGCAGGGCGTTCTGCTGTCGCCGGGCCCGTGCACTCCCAACGAGGCGGGGATCTGCCTCGACCTGATCGCCACCGCCCCCGCCGACCTGCCGATCCTTGGCGTCTGCCTCGGCCACCAGTCGATCGGCCAGGCGTTCGGCGGCAAGGTCGTCCGCGCCTCCAGCCTGATGCACGGCAAGACCAGCCAGATCCACCACACCGGCCAGGGAGTCTTCGCCGGGCTGAAGAACCCCTTCACCGCGACGCGGTATCATAGTCTCTCCGTCCGTCGCGAGGACCTGCCGCCGGACCTCGAGGTCACCGCCTGGACCGATGATGGGGAGATCATGGGCGTGCAGCACAGGACCCGACCGGTCCATGGTGTGCAGTTCCACCCGGAATCCATCGCCACCGAATGCGGCCACGAGCTGTTGGCCAACTTCCTGGCGATCGCGGGCGTGCGGCCGCTGGCCGAGGCCTGAGCGCGCGCCATGTCGGACGCCTTCAAGCCGTTGCTCAGCCGCCTGGCGGACGGCGCGACACTGTCGGAAGAGGACGCCGGCGACTTCTTCGACGCCTGCCTGCGCGGCGAACCGACGCCCGCCCAGGTGGCCGCCGCGCTGACCGCCATGCGCATGCGGGGCGAGACTGTGGGCGAGCTCACCGCCTCGGCGCGCGCCATGCGCAAGGCCGCCGTCACCCTGGACCACCCCTTCGACGTCATCGACGTCTGCGGCACGGGCGGTGACGGGCTGCACACCTACAACATCTCCACCGCCGTGGCCTTCGTGGCGGCCGGCGGCGGGCTGAAGGTCGCCAAGCACGGCAACCGCGCCCTGTCCTCGAAGTCCGGCGGCGCCGACGTCCTCACTGAGCTCGGCGTCAATATCGCCGCCACCCAGGCCCAGCAGCTGAAGGCGCTGGAGGAGGCCGGCATCTGCTTCATGTTCGCCCCGGCCCACCATGGGGCCATGCGGCACGTGACCCCGATCCGCGCTGAGCTCGGGTTCCGGACGATCTTCAATCTCCTCGGACCGCTGGCGAACCCGGCTAAGGCCAGACGCCAGGTACTGGGCGTGTTCGACACCCGCTGGGTCGAGCCGCTGGCCCGCGTGTTGGGCGCTCTGGGCGCCGAACGGGCCTGGACCGTGCACGGCCAGGGCATGGACGAGATCACCACCACGGGCGCCACGGAGGTCGCGGAATGGCGCGACGGCCAGGTGCGTCTGTTCCGCATCACGCCGGAGGCCGTGGGCCTGCCCCGCGCCTCGCTGGCCGACCTGACCGGCGGCGCGCCCTCGGAGAACGCCAGGGCCCTCCGAGACCTGCTGGCCGGCGCCAAGGGGCCCTACCGCGA
>JAGWSE010000193.1 GCA_028869395.1 Alphaproteobacteria bacterium
ACAGGCTTGACGAAGGTGGTGCGATTAGAGAACCGCGAAGAGAACCATGACCCGGATGCGGCGATCGTGACGACAGGCTTGACGAAGGTGGTGCGATTAGAGAACGCCCCCTTCAGCGCAAGTGCGGATTTGTGAAGGTGATGATCGCGTAGTCGGATGCTGCCATCTGTCCGGCCTGTTTGTGCGCCGCCGGGGCGGAGCTGGCCTGTATGGGAGTTCGCGGACCGGGTCCAAATCACCCGAAGCGTGCTCGAGGCACGGGGGAAAGCCCTGGTTTTCCCGGTCCCGTCTCGCCGACTGTGCGCCATACCCTCCATCGTCCGTCCTACGCCTCGGTGTCTCGCAGCGACGGCTGAGCGTCAGGCCGCCAGCGCCGGAGCGCGATAGGTCCCGCCGTTCGCCAGCAGCGCCCAGACGACGCGCGCGGTCTTGTTGGCCAGGGCGACCGCCGCGAGCATGCGTGGCTTGCGGGCGATGATCTGGGCCAGCCATGAGCCGGGCGGCGCGCCCTTGAGCAGGGCCTGCTTGATGACGGCGCTGGCGCCGATCACGAGAAGTCGTCGCAACGTCCGCTCGCCCATCTTCGTGATCTGACCGAGCTTCTGCTTGCCGCCGGTCGACTTCTGCAGCGGGGTGAGCCCCAGCCAGGCGGAGAAGTCGCGCCCGCGTCGGAAGGCCTGCGGCCCCGGCGCGAGCGCGACCATGGCGGCGGCTGTGACCGGCCCCACGCCAGGGATCGTCATCAGGCGGCGGGCGGTCAGGTCCCCCTTCACGCGCCGGGCGATCTCCCGATCCAGAACGGCGACCTCCTCGGAGAGCTTCGCCAGCACCGCGACCAGGATCTTCAGGCTCTCTCGCGCCGCCGCCGGCAGCGCGCTGTCGGCATCCTCGATCATCGCAACCAGGCGATCGACGTAGCAGACCCCCTTCGGGGCCACCGTCCCGAACTCCGCCACGTGCCCCCGGATGGCGTTGCTGATCTGCGTCCGCTGCCGAACCAAGAGATCGCGAGCGCGGAAGACCACGCCGAGGGCTTGCTGCTCGGCGCTCTTGACCGCCACGAACCGCATCGTCGGCCGCTGCGCCGCCTCGCAGATCGCCTCCGCGTCGGCCTCGTCGTTCTTCTGCCGCTTCACGAACGGCTTGACGTAGGCCGGCGGGATCAGCCGCACCGTGTGACCCATCCGGGTGAACTCGCGGCCCCAGTGATGCGCGCCGCTGCAGGTCTCCATCACCACGACGCAAGCCGGCAACCCAGCGAAGAAAGCCAGCAGCCGACCTCGGCTGAGCTTCTTGCGGAACACAACCGCGCCTGACGCATCCGCGCCGTGCGCCTGGAAACTGGTCTTGGCGATGTCCAGGCCAATGGTGGTAACGTCTCCCATGGACGCCTCCTTCGAGTGAAGCCAACACCTCACTCTGGCACCTAGATGCCGTCCGGGGGCGTCCACCCCATCACCCAACTCGGTCGAAAGGCTCGCGCCGAATAGCGGACGCTCCAGCGATCGCTCCGAGCCAGGCGCGGTCGGTCGGTTGGTTAGGACAGGCGGTCTGCCTTCGCTTTGCGGCTTCTGAGCGCCAGGGCTGAGTCGGCGCCTGAATGGCCTCGCCAACGGCGCTGGAAGGCCCGTGGAGCCCCGCGCCGGACCCGTCTGGTATGGTACTACCGGTAACGATCCGAATCCCGCCTACGGGGCTCCCAGTGGCGTTGGCGGCGATTTCGCCTATTCGAAGAGATGTCGCGCACTGCACTTGCGCGGCTCAAGCTGCGTGAGGCGAAATCCTGTCAAGCTCGGGGCCGAGCTGGCGGCGGCGCGCCAGGAGGTCGTGGTCGGCCTGGAGGCGCAGCCAGAAGCCGTCGGAGAGGCGCCAGTAGCGCGCCAGCCGCAGGTCCGTGTCGGCGGTGACGGCGCGCTTGCCGAGCACGATTTCGTTGATCCGTCGCGGCGACACGCCGATCGCGCTTGCGAGCGCATTCTGGCTGAGGCCGGCCGGCCGCAGGAACTCCTCCATCAGGATATCGCCCGGCGTCGGGTTCTTCAGCCACTGCGCGTCAGTGGTAGTCGCAGATCTCGACATCCTCGGCGCCTCCATCGGTCCAGCGGAAACAAAGCCGCCATTGTTGATTGACCCGGATTGAGTGCTGCCCCGCTCGATCGCCGGTAAGGGCCTCGAGCCGGTTGCCCGGCGGCGCCCGCAGGTCGTCCAGGCGGGCTGCGGCGTTCAGCAGGCGAAGCTTTCTCAGGGCCACGTCCTGAATGTCCGTCGGCAGGCGCCTCGATCGCTCGCCGCTCCAGATCGTGCGGGTCTCACGGTCCCGGAAGCTGCGGATCATCAGCTCATAACGTATGACGTCATGCGGAACGATTCAAGCC
>JAGWSE010000194.1 GCA_028869395.1 Alphaproteobacteria bacterium
GACGGCTCGGGCGAGCAGACCTCGATCTACGACGCGGCCATGCGCTACATCGAGCAGGACATCCCGTTGATCGTGCTGGCGGGCAAGGAGTACGGGTCGGGTTCCTCGCGCGACTGGGCGGCCAAGGGCACCAAGCTCCTGGGCGTGCGCGCGGTGATCGCCGAAAGCTTCGAGCGCATCCACCGCTCGAACCTGGTCGGCATGGGCGTGCTGCCGCTGCAGTTCACCCAGGAAGGCTGGCTGAAGCTCGGCCTGACCGGCGAGGAGATCGTCTCGATCCGCGGACTCGCCGACCTCAGCCCGCGCAAGCAGCTGATCGTCGAGCTGTACCGGCCGACGGACGGGCGCATTGCGCGTTTCCCGGTGCGCTGCCGTATCGATACGCCGACAGAGCTCGAATACTTCAAGAACGGCGGCGTCCTGAACTACGTGCTGCGCAACCTCGCGAGGAAGGCGGCCTAGGCGCGACGCGGGCGGGCGGCTTGCCAATCGTGCGGCCGCCCCCCTCTACTCACACCTTGTTGAAAGCTCGGGGAGCCGGAAGTCCGGTTAAGTGCGCCGCAATGCGGAAAGCCGCGCTTCTCAGTCTGATCCTCACCGTCGTTCCGGCGGCGGCGCTCGCCAGGACGCCCGTGGTGGTGGAGCTTTACACCGCCCAGGGCTGTGCGGCCTGCGTGCAGCCGGCGGCGCATCTCGCCAAGCTGGCGGAGGAGCCGGGCGTCCTCGCCCTGACGTTCCCGGTGGACTACTGGGACTATCTCGGCTGGACCGACACCTTCGCCAAGCCGGAGTTCGCCGATCGCCAGAAGGCCTATGTGGCCAAGCTAGACCTGCGTGAGCCCTACACGCCCCAGGTCGTGATCGACGGGCGGCTGCAGGCCTCCGCGGTCAAGCCCGACCGCGTGGACAAGCTCGTCAAGGACGCCGAACGCCTCCATCTCGACCCCCCCGACATGCGGTTCCTCGCGCGTGGCAAGCGGATCGACGTGGGGTCGGGCCGGGTTCCCCGCGGCGGGGCCGAGGTCTGGCTGATCCGCTACGACCCGCGCGAGCAGGACGTGGCGGTGAAGAGCGGCGACAATCGCGGCCAGACGGTCGTCCAGCAGAACGTGGTGCGCGAGGTCAAGCGGCTCGGTCCATGGCGCGGACGCCCCGCCAGCTACCGCCTGCCCGCGCCATCGGAGCCGGGGCTCAGGACCGTGGTCCTGGTGCAGGGGGCCCACGGCGGCCGGATCCTGGGCGTGGCTCAGCGAAAGGGCTAGCTCCGCCCGCGGCGGCGGGGTGGTCCGAAGGACCGCAAGCGGCTGTCGCTGGCTGACCCCTCACATCTGCAGGGTGATTTGCGCTCACCGGCTTCGCCGGAGCCTGCGTTCTTAGCGGCGCACAAACGAAAGCCCGCGCGGCTGGAGAGAAGGGCCGCGCGGGCTCGCGCTGGGGGGAGGAGATGTTTGCGTCGGTCGGTCGGGCTACCGATCCAGGGGGGCTGGGGGGGCTGTTCAGGATCCGGGACCGACAGTTCCAACCAACCGACGATGCTAAGATGGAGGCCCCATCGGGCGCGCGCTGGACCGAATTAAGGTCATTTCACGGCGCATGGCCCGGGTCCGATCTGGCGCGTTGAGGCGTTGCTCTGCGGCGTCCAACCGCTTCCGTTACCGAGGGATTCCAGTCTAGGCTCCTCGTCCGATGGCATTCGATCCGCCCTACGCGTCGGCCCGGTCGACGCGCGTCGTCTTCTTCGAACGGCGCGAGCTCGACCGGCTCCTCAGGCTCTATGGACGAATGGTCGCCGCCGGCGAATGGCGCGACTACGGCATCGACGGACTGGAGGAGGCGGCGGTCTTCTCGGTCTTCAAGCGGGCGTCCGAAGCGCCCCTCTACCGCATAGAGAAGCGACCTTCGCTCGCGCGGCGCCAGGGGGCCTGGGCGGTTATCGGCCACGGCGGCCACGTCCTGCGCCGCGGGCACGAACTCGAGCAGGTGCTGCGCTTCTTCGACCGGGGCCGCTTCAGGGTCGTCGACTAGCGCCTCGCCGAAATCGCCGCGAGCAGGGCGGGGCGGCGCGCCAGCACGATCGCCAGGTCGTAGGGCGTCGCCAGCGCCTCCCTGAGCCGCATCCGC
>JAGWSE010000195.1 GCA_028869395.1 Alphaproteobacteria bacterium
CGCCGACGGTGAGGCGGTTCACCCGCGCCTCGCCCTTGAGCCGGCCGTCCAGGTGCACCTCGCCGTCGCTGGCGAGCTCACCCGTGACGGCGACGTTCCCGGCGACCAAGGAGGCCGCCAGCGGCCGGCGGGCCGCATCCCCACCGCCGCCCGGCTGGGCGTTAGCCGGCTTCGCGAACATAGGCCCCAGCCTTCAGGTAGCGTTCCGGGTTCATCGGCCGCCCGTTCAGCCAGACCTCGTAGTGTAGGTGAGGGCCGGTGGAGCGGCCGGTCGAGCCGATGCCGCCCAGGGTCTCGCCGAGGGTGACGTGCTCGCCTACGTGGACAGCGATGGTCGCCAGGTGGCCGTAGCGGGTCTTCAGCCCGCCGCCGTGGTCCACCTCGACCGTGTTGCCGTAGCCGGTGCGCACCCCCGTGAACGAGACCACGCCGGGGCCTGTCGAGGCGACCGGCGTCATCCGCGGGCCCGGGAAGTCGAGGCCGGAGTGGAAGGCGGGCCGGTGGGTGAAGGGATCGATCCGCACGCCGTAGCCGCTGGATTCCTCACGCAGGGAGGTCGGCCGGCCGAAGGGCAAGGACTCGGCGGCGCGGTCGAGGGCCTCGGCCTCGGATATGTCCTGGGCGGCGTGCTGGATCCGCTCGGCGAACTCGGGCGAGACGTCGAGCACCGCGGCGAGCGCGCGGGGATCCCGGGACTCGATCAGGGGGCCGCCCAGCGCGCCGCCCTCGGGCACATAGGCGCTGGGCGTCAGGCCGGCGAGGCGGAAGGCCAGCCGCAGGCGGTCGGCCCGGCTCTTGGCGAAGCTGTCGGCCGCGTCCAGCACCCTGTCCTGGCTGATCTCCACCGCCGCCATGCGGCGCAGCGCGCCGGCGTTCGCCGAGGCCGGGATGGCCAGCGCCGGCATCAGCGCCTGGGCCGCGCCCGGCGCAGCCTTCATGTCGGTGAGCAGCATGGCGAGCGCCTCGTGGCGCTTCTCCACGGTGGCCGCCAATTGTTGCGGCCCCCCGGCGCCGGCGTTCAGCTCGGCCACTGCGGAGTTCAGCCGGGCCTGCCGGTCGGCGATCCAGCGCTCGTACTTGGCCTGGGTGCGGGCCACCTCGCGGTCGGCGCTGGTGGCCGACAGGGCGTTGACCAGCATCGCCGCCGTGCAGACCCCCATCCACAGCGCGGCGACGGCCACGCCGCCGGCGGCCATGAGCTGCTTCTGCGTGGAGAGCACAAAGGCCCGCATCGTCCCGCCCGAGCGGACGTAGAGATGACGCTCCGGAAATAGCGCCTCGACCGTGCGGCGCAGCCGCGCGACGTGCTCGTTCATTTCGCTTGTTTGTCCCCCGGCCCCACCGGAACGCCGGGATTTGTTCGGAAAAACAGCGTCAGCGCAAGACGGTTAACGTCGCGGTGAACTTCTCAGGTTGATGTGATTCGCGATCATCAACTAGAGCGCGTCGGCGGCCTCGAGAACGGCCTGGGCATGGCCGGCCACCTTCACCTTGCGCCAGAGCTTCCGGACCACGCCGTCGCGGATCAGGAAGGTCGAGCGGTCGATGCCCATGTACTTGCGGCCGTAGAGGCTTTTTTCGACCCAGGAACCGTAGCGCTCGATGACGGCGCCAGTCGGGTCGGAGCCCAGCCGCACCTTAAGCCCGTACTTGTCGGTGAACTTGCGGTGCGCGGCGAGGCTGTCCTTGGAGACGCCGAGCACCGTCGCGCCCGCCTTGGCGAACTGCGGCGCGAGCTCGGTGAAGGCCTTGGCCTCGTTGGTGCAGCCGGGCGTGTCGTCCTTCGGATAGAAGTAGAGCACCAGCGTGCGGCCCGCGAAGTCGGCGAGCTTCACGGGCCCCTCCGGCGTCTCCAGCTCGAAGTCGGGCGCCTTGGCGCCTTCGGTCAGGTCGGTCATCCCGCTCTCCTCAAACCGGCTTCACGAGCACGATCTTCTTCTTGCCGGCGGCCAGCTTGACCACGCCGTCCACCAGGTCGGCGGCGGTGACGTTGCGGTTGGCGTCCGGCTCCGGCTTGTCGTTGACCCGCAGCCCGCCCCCCTGCGCCAGCCGGCGAGCCTCGCCGCGGGAGGAGGCCAGGCCCGCGTCGTGGACCAGGGCCGCCAGCAGGATGCCGGCCTCGAGCTCAGCTCCCACCACCTCGTGCGTCGGCAGGTCGGCGGAGAGCCGGCCCTGCTCGAAGGCGGCTTCGGCGGCCTTGGCTGCGGCCTCGGTGGCCTCGGCGCCGTGCAGCATGCGGGTCGTCTCGTTGGCGAGCACCTTCTTGGCCTCGTTGATCTCAGCGCCGGGCAGCTTCTCCAGGCGGGCGACCTCGGCCTCCGGCAGGTCGGTGAAGAGGCGCAGGAATCGGCCCACGTCGGCGTCCTCTGTGTTGCGCCAGAACTGCCAGTAGTCGTAGGGGCTGCGCATGTCGGCGTTGAGCCACACGGCCCCGCCGACCGTCTTGCCCATCTTCGCGCCCGAGGCGGTCGAGAGCAGCGGCGTGGTCAGCCCAAAGGCGGGCTTGCCGTCGAGGCGGCGGATCAGCTCCACGCCGTTGACGATGTTCCCCCACTGGTCGGAGCCGCCCATCTGCAGGGCGCAGGCGAAGCGCCGCTCCAGCTCCAGGAAGTCCACCGACTGCATCAGCATGTAGTTGAACTCGAGGAAGGTCATCGGCTGTTCGCGTTCGAGGCGCAGCTTGACGCTCTCGAAGGCCAGCATTCGGTTGATGGTGAAGTGCACGCCGAACTCGCGCAGGAACTCCACGTAGCCGAAGCGCGACAGCCACTCGTCGTTGTCGACCATGATGGCGTCGGTGGGTCCGTCGCCGAAGGTGAGGAACTTCTCGAACGTGCCTCGGATCGTGGCGATGTTGGCCTGGATCTGCGCTTCGGTGAGCAGGGGCCGCTGCCCTTCCTTGTCGGTGGGATCGCCCACCTTGGTGGTGCCGCCGCCCATGACGACGATCGGCTTGTGGCCGGCCTGCTGCAGCCGCCGGAGCATCATGATCTGGATCAGGTGACCCACGTGCAGCGAGGGCGCGGTGGCGTCGAAGCCGATGTAGGCCGTGATCGGCCCCTTCAGGCAGGCCGCGTCGAGCTCGGCCGGATGGGTGATCGAATGGATGTAGCCGCGCGCCTGCATGGTCTTGAGGAACTCGGACTTGAAGGCGGGCTCGGACATCTGGGGCTCGAAGAGGTTGCGGCAGCCGGCCTCTAGCACGGCGCGATCGAGGATTTCGAGGGACATGACGGTCTCCTGGGGCTGGAGGAGGCCGGCGTCGGGATCGCTCTGGGATCGGAAGGCGCCGGCCGACGGGGCAGGCGCACGGGATCGGTCGCCTGCTTCTAAGGCAGGCGGTAATAGAGGCCGGCGATGAGGCGGCGTCGGATCATGGCGCGATAGCTATGGTCGACGACCCATGGCAGTCAAGCGTCATGCGTGTGCTGGGATTCATGACGGGCACCTCGCTCGACGCCGTCGACATGGCGGTGCTCGACACGGACGGGGAGGTCATTTCCGCCTTCGGGCCGGCCGGCGAGCGCGAGCTGAGCGAGGCCACGCGCGACCTGATGCTGTCGGCCACCCACGCGGCTCTGGCCTGGCCCCGCGGCGCGGCCGAACCCGCGGTCTTCGCCGAAGCGGCGGCGGCGGGCGCGAGGGAGCACTTCGAGGCGGCCTCGGACTTCCTCGCCGCCAACGGTCTCGGCTGGTCCGGCATCGACCTGATCGGCATGCACGGCCAGACGGTGCTGCACGAACGCCCCAAGGCCGGCCGCGCGGGCCGCACGGTGCAGCTCGGGGACGCCGGCTGGCTGGCCCGCCGGGCCGGCGTTCCCGTCGCTTTCGACTTCCGCAGCGCCGACATGGCCGCGGGCGGGGAGGGCGCGCCGCTCGCGCCGATCTATCACCTTGCCCGCGCCGGCGCCTCGCGGCTCACGCCGCCGCTGGCGGTGCTGAACGTCGGCGGGGTCGCCAACGTGACGCTGTGGCGGCGCGACGGAGAGATCGAGGCCTTCGACACCGGGCCGGGAAACGGCCTGATCGACCTGCTGGTGCAGGCGAGGGGCGCGGGCAGGTTCGACGCGGGCGGCCGGCTCGCCGCGGCGGGCCGCGTGGACGAGCCCGTCCTGGGCGCGCTGCTGGCCCATCCCTATTTCCAAGCGCCGCCGCCCAAGTCGCTCGACCGCTATGACTTCCCCCTGAACGCCGTGGACGGCCTGTCGCTCGAGGACGCGGCCGCGACGCTGGTCGCCTTCACCGCCGAGGGCGTGCGGCTGGCGCTGGCGCGTCTCGGTGAGACGCCGCACGAGCTGATCGTCACCGGCGGCGGGCGCTTGAATCCCGAGATCATGGCGGCGCTCGCCCGGCGCCTGGCGTGCCCGGTGCGTCCCGCCGAAGCCCACGGCTGGCGCGGGGACGCCATCGAGGCCGAAGCGATCGCCTATCTCGCCGCCCGCTGCGCGCGCGGCCTGCCGATCAGCTTCCCGAAGACGACCGGCGTTCCCGAACCGATGGCGGGGGGACGTATCGTGCGGCCGGCGTAACGAGCGGCGGGATCAGATGATCCCCATCGCCTCCCACATGGCCATGGCCAGGCCGAGGGCGCGCATATCGCCGGTGGTGGTCGGCGCCATGCGGTTCATGGCGTAGCCGAAGGTGGTGCGCGCATCCATGTCGATGATCGCCAGCGATCCGCCGTAGCCGCCCCAGTAGATGGTGTTGGGGTTGGGCAGGGGCATGATCCCGCCGGCCAGGCCGAAGCCCATGCCGTAGCGCGACGCACGGCCGAGGATCAGGTCCTCGCCTTCGATCTGCAGCTCCAGCACCTTGCGGCAGCCCGTCTCGGACATGAACCGCTTGCCCTGGGCGACGCCGCCATTGGCGAGGATGGCGTGCGCCTGGGCGATCGAGCGGGCGTTGCCGGTCCCGCCGGCCGCCGGGATCTCCGCCCCGCGCCAGGCCCGGGTCTTCGTCTCGCCGACGTCGACGCCGGGGTTGTGGGACATGTTGGCCTGCAACGGGGTTTCCGGGCCGTCGCCGACGGCCGAGCCGGGCGGCGGCGGGATCAGCTCGGCGACACGGCCGTCCTCGGAGGCGGGGAGGCCGATATGGAAGTCGGCGCCGAGGGGCTCGGCGATCTCCTCGCGGAAGAAGGTCCCCACGGTGCGGCCGTCGACGCGCCGGATCACCTCGCCGATCAGATAGCCCTGGGTCAGGGCGTGGTAGCCCGGCGCGGTTCCCGGCTCCCAGTAGGGCGCCTGGGCGGCCAGGAGGCTGGTCGCCTTCTCCCAGTCGTAGAGGTCCTGCTTGGTGATCGGCTCCTTCCAGCCCGAGAGGCCGGCGGCGTGGCTCATCAGGTGGCTGACCTTGACCGCCGCCTTGCCGTTCGCGGCGAACGCCGGCCAGTAGCGGGCGACGGGGGCGTCGAAATCGAGCTGGCCGCGGTCGGCCAGCATCAGGGCCGCCAGGGCGGTCATGGTCTTGGTGGTGGAATAGACGTTGACGATGGTGTCGCGCGTCCAGGGCCGGGTCCTGCCGGGATCCGCGTAGCCGCCCCACAGGTCGACGACGACCTCGCCGTCCCGCGTGGCGCAGAAGCACGCGCCCACGTCCTCGCCGGATGCGAAGTTGGCGGCGAAGGCGTCGCGCACCTTCTCGAACCCCGGGGCGACCTCGCCCTCCACCTCGATGACAGCTGTCATGACGACCCTCCGGCTGGAGATCGACGTTAGCTGAGCCGGTGGAGGTCAGGAACCCTTCTCCCGCAAGGGAGAAGGAGCCGGATCAGTCCTTCGCCCGCTCCTGATAGGAGCCGTCCTCGGTCAAAACGACGATGCGGGTGCCGACGGTGATATAGGGCGGCACCTGGGTCTTCAGGCCGTTGGAGAGCACGGCCGGCTTGTAGGACGACGAGGCCGTCTGGCCCTTCACGGAGGGCTCGGTGTCGACCACCTCGAAGGTGGCGAGCCTCGGCAGCTCGATGGAGATCGGCACGCCCTCGTGGGTCGAGAGGTGCACGTTCATGCCGTCCTGCAGGTAGTAGTGGGCGTCGCCGATCACGTCGGCCGAGGCCACCAGCTGGTCGTAGGTCTCCGGGTTCATGAAGTGGAACCCTTCGGCGTCGTTGTAGAGGAAGGTGTACTCGCGATCGTCGACGGTCGCCCGCTCCACCGTCTCGGTGGTGCGGTAGCGCTCGGAGATCTTCACCCCGTCGGAAATGCGGCGCATGTCGAGCTGGGTGACCGGCGTGCCCTTGCCGGGATGGATGTTCTGGGCCTGCAGGACGACATAGAGCTTGCCGTCCAGGTCCACGACGTTCCCCTTGCGGAGCGAGCTGGCGATGACTTTCAAAGGTCTTCCTCGGATGCGGGTGGGAAGCCGCGCGACGCCCTGCGCGCGATTCCGCTCATCAAATGGTTGGAGCGCCCCTATAGCGATCTTCCCCGAAATCGCCAGCCCTTCGCCTGTCGCACCCCGTGAAAGCGCCTGACTCCCCGCCGCAAGCCTCGCCCTGGTGGAGCCGCGGCCGTCACGCCGACCGCCGGCCGTTATTGCTGGCGCGCAACCGGATCGCCTCGGCCGTGCGACGCTGGTTCGAGGGCCAGGGTTTCCTGGAGACGGCTGTGGCGGCGCTCGCCATCTCGCCCGGCAACGAGGCGCACCTGCACGCCTTCGCCACCGAGGCGATCGGGCCGGACGGCGAGCGGCGGCGGCTCTATCTGCACACCTCGCCAGAGTTCGCCGAGAAGAAGCTGCTGGCGGCCGGCGAGGAGAAGCTGTTCGAACTCGCCCGCGTCTGGCGCAACCGCGAGCGGGGGCCGCTGCACCATCCCGAGTTCACCATGCTGGAGTGGTACCGGGCGCATGCGCCGTACGAGCAGATCATGGCCGACTGCGCCGAGCTGCTGCGGCTGGCCTGCGATGCGACGGGCGCGGATCGCCTGAGGTTTCGCGGGCAGACCGTTGATCCGACGCTGGAACCCGAGCGGATCACCGTGGCGGAGGCGTTCGATCGCTATGCCGGGATCGACCTGCTGGCGACGCTCGCGGAGGACGCCGGGACCGACCGCGACGCGCTCGCCGCCGCCGCCGCCGGGCAGGGGATCCGGGTCGCCCCCGACGACACCTGGTCCGACGTCTTCAGCCGCGTGCTGGTGGAGAAGGTCGAGCCGCGCCTGGGCGCGGGCCGCGCGACGATCCTTTGCGAATATCCCGCAGCGGAGGCCGCGCTCGCCCGGCGCAAGGCGTCGGATCCGCGGGTGGCGGAGCGGTTCGAGCTCTATGCCTGCGGCGTGGAGCTGGCCAACTGCTTCGGCGAGCTCACCGACCCGGGCGAGCAGCGCCGGCGCTTCGAGGCCGAGATGGCGGAGAAGACCCGCGTCTACGGCGAGGCCTATCCGATCGACGAGGAGCTGCTGGCGGCGCTGGCGCACATGCCGCCTGCCAGCGGCGGGGCGCTGGGATTCGACCGGCTGGTGATGCTGGCGACCGGCGCGACGCGGATCGAGCAGGTGCTCTGGTCGCCCGTGCCGGAGGCCTAGTCGGCCACCATCGCCATCCAGAGGCGGTTCAGCAGGTTGGGGTTGGCGACGGCGCGCACGCGCTTTGCGGCCGCGTCGCCGGTCATCCGCCCGCGCCAGTGGCAGTCGCAGAGCAGGAAGTGCGCCTCGCGGTCCGGCAGGCCGAAGAAGGTCTGGGCGTGGCCGAAGGTGTCACCGGCGAGGCCCGCGTCGCGCAGCACAGGGTCGGCGAAGGCGATCTCGATCGGGCTCTGGTCGGCGCGCAGGCGGGCGCGTTCGGGCGGGGCGTAGAACTCCACGTACTTCAGGGGCTGCAGCAGTCGCGGGCCCTCGCGGTTCAGCAGCTCGGCCCAGCGCGTCAGCCGTTCGCGCCGCGAGAGCGTGGCGGGCCGTTCGAGGAGGGTGGCGGCGGCGAGGATCTGCTCGATGGGCTGGTGGCGCATGGCTTGGCTCCGACGGGTTCCTCCGCTTCAACCCGCGAACAGGCGTTCCTGGGTCAGGCGGCGGTTCAGAACTCCGTGACGAAGCCGGGGCGCGGCGCCATATGCCCGACCATGACCGCCCAGACGCTCCGAACGCCGCAGGCCCTCGCCGAGGCCGGCCTGATCGATCCCGCCGACATCGCGGGCCTCGACCGGGTTGCCGCGCGCTACGCGGTGGCGGTCACCCCGGCGATGGCCGAGCTGTCGCTGGAGGCGCCCGAGGTCGCGCGGCAGTTCGTGCCCGCCGAAGCCGAGCTCGACCGCCGGCCGGGGGAAAGCGCCGATCCGATCGGGGACGAGGCGCATTCCCCGGTGCGGGGCGTCGTCCACCGCTACCCCGACCGGGTGCTGCTGAAGGCCAACCACACCTGCGCGGTCTACTGCCGGTTTTGTTTCCGCCGCGAGATGGTCGGCCCCGAGGGCGAGCGGCCGCTGTCGGCGCGCGAGCTCGACGTGGCTGTGGCCTACATCGCCGCCCGCCCGGAGATCTGGGAGGTGATCGTCACCGGCGGAGATCCCTTCATCCTGTCGCCGCGGCGGCTCGGCGACCTGATGCGCCGGCTGGAGGCCGCGCCGCACGTGAAGATCGTCCGCTTCCACACCCGCGTGCCGGCGGTCGATCCGGGGCGCGTGACGGGGGCGCTGGTGGCGGCGCTCACCGCGTCGTCGAAGACCGTCTACGTGGCGCTGCACGCCGACCATCCGGCCGAGCTGACGCCGGCCGCGCGCGCCGCCTGCGCGAGACTGGCGGACGCGGGCGTGCCCTTGCTGGGCCAGACGGTGCTGCTGAAGGGCGTCAACGACGATGCCGCCACGCTGGAGGCGCTGTTCCGCGCCATGGTCGAGACGCGGATCAGGCCCTACTACCTGCACCACGCCGACCTCGCGCCGGGGACCGGCCATTTTCGCACCACGATCGGCGAGGGGCAGGCCCTGATGAAGGCGATGCGCGGCCGCGTGTCGGGCCTCTGCCAGCCCACCTACGTGCTCGACATCCCGGGCGGCCACGGCAAGGTCCCGGTGGGGCCGGGCTATCTGGCGGACGGCGAGGTGGAAGACCCGCGAGGCGTGCGCCACGCCTATCCGCCGCGGAGCTAGTTCCTCTACGTCACGCTTGCGAACGCTTGTTTGAACCGGCAGGCTCCTCTCGAAAGGGAGGTACGCCATGGCCGACGACGCCGCGTTGAACGCCGGGACCGCCGAGGATCTCGGCTTCGATCCCGAGGCGCTGAAGGCGAAGTACCTCGCCGAACGCGACAAGCGCCTGCGCGGCGACGCCAACGCCCAGTACGTGGAGATCTCCGGCGCCTTCGCCCATTACCTGGACGACCCCTACGTGCAGCCGGGCTTCACCCGCGAGCCGCTGACCGACGAGGTCGAGGCGGTGGTGATCGGCGGCGGGTTTGGCGGACTGCTGGTCGGGGCGCGGCTGCGCGAGGCCGGGATCGCCGACGTGCGGCTGATCGAAAAGGGCGGCGACTTCGGCGGCACCTGGTATTGGAACCGCTATCCCGGCGCAGCCTGCGACATCGAGAGCTACATCTACCTGCCGCTGCTCGAAGAGGTCGGCTACATGCCCGTGGAGAAGTACTCCAGGGCGCCCGAGATCCTCAGACATTCAAGGGCGATCGCCGAGAAGTTCGATCTCTACCGCAACGCCTGCTTCCAGACCGAGGTGACCGCGCTGCGCTGGGACGAGGCCGCCGGGCGCTGGATCGTCGAGACCAACCGCGGTGACGCCATGCGGGCGAAGTTCGTGGTCATGGCCAACGGGCCGCTGCACCGGCCGAAGCTGCCCGGCATCCCGGGGATCGAAAGCTTCAAGGGCCATTCCTTCCACACCAGCCGCTGGGACTACGACTACACCGGCGGGGATTCCGACGGCGGCCTCGACAAGCTCGCCGACAAGGTGGTGGGCGTGATCGGCACCGGGGCGACCGCGGTGCAGTGCGTGCCGCACCTGGGGGCCGGCGCGAAGCAGCTCTACGTCTTCCAGCGCACGCCCTCGTCGATCGACGTGCGCAACAACCGCCCGACCGATCCGGACTGGGCCGCCGCGCTCGAGCCCGGCTGGCAGCAGGCGCGGATGGACAACTTCAACGTCCTGGTGTCCGGCGGTTTCGCCGACAAGGACCTGGTGGCCGACGGCTGGACCGATATCATCGGCAACATCCTGCTGCTGGCGCGCAAGAAGGCGGCCGCCGGCGAGGTGGTCGACGATCCGGCCTCGCTGATGCAGCTGGCCGACTTCAAGAAGATGGAGCAGGTCCGCGCCCGGGTGGACGCCGTCGTGCGGGACCCGGCCACAGCCGAGGCGCTGAAGCCCTACTACAACCAGTTCTGCAAGCGGCCCTGCTTCCACGACGAGTACCTCGACACCTTCAACCGGCCGAACGTCACCCTGGTGGACACGCAAGGGCGCGGCGTCGAGCGGATCACCGAGAAGGGCGTGCTCGCCGGCGGCGTGGAGTACGAGCTCGACTGCCTGATCTACGCCACCGGCTTCGAGGTGGGCACCAGCTATACGCGGCGCTCGGGCTACGAGGTTCATGGCCGCGGCGGGCTGACGCTGACGCAGAAGTGGAAGGACGGGGCCGCCACCCTGCACGGGCTGACCAGCCGCGGTTTCCCGAACCTGTTCATCATCTCGAACACCCAGTCGGGGTTCTCGGCCAACTTCCCGCACATGATCAACGAGCAGGCCCGGCACCTGGGCTACATCCTGGGCCGCGCCCGGGCCGAGGGCGTGGCCGCCATCGAGCCCACGCAGGAGGCCGAGGACGCCTGGGTCGGGACCATCGAGAGGCTCGCGATCATGCGGCAGGCGTTCCTCGAGGAATGCACGCCCGGCTACTACAACAACGAAGGCGACGTGCGCGCCATGGCGGCGCGCAACTCGTCCTACGGTGCGGGGCCGGTGGCCTTCACCAAGGTGCTGGAGGACTGGCGCGCCGAGGGCTCGATGCAGGGGCTCGAGCTCACTCGGGGCTGGCCGGCGAACGGCTAGTCAGCGCTTGCGATAGACCGGCCGGCGCGGGCCGCCGCCGACCCGCGGGGCCGCGTCGCGGTGGCGATAGGTGATCCGGCCCTTGTCCATGTCGTAGGGCGTCATCTCGACGGTGACCTTGTCGCCGACCATCGAGCGGATGCGGTTCTTCTTCATCTTGCCGGCGGTGTAGGCGAGAATCTCGTGCTCGTTCTCGAGCTTCACCCGGAAGCGGCCCTCCGGCAGCAACTCCACGATCTCACCCTCGAACTCGACCAGATCTTCCTTCGCCATTCCAGACTCCACGGCTGCTCAGAGACAACAATGCCCGGCCCCGCACAGCGGATGCCGTATCAAATTCTTCGAAGTGGGCCGAAGGCATTGTCGCGGCGAGGCCGAAGCATCTCGCGAGAGGGCGGCTGGGCCGGAAAGAAATTTGATGATCGTCATATGGGCTGCATCGCTTCCCAGGGCAAGCCGGGACCCCGGATTTCGCGGCCGCGCTTCGATTATGCTAGGCTCAGCGCCATGAAGATCGATCGCATCACTCTCACGATTTGCCGACACCAGGACGGATGGGCCGTCGAGGAAGGCGGCCAATTCTTCGGCCATTCCATCGACCGCGAGGTCGTCAGGGCCGCCGCCAACAAGCGCGCCCGGGAAATGATGGACGCGGGCTGCCCCTGCCTGGTGCGCGTGTCCGGCGAGCCTGGTTTCTACGGCGGCTGAAGCCGCCGACGGCGATTTCCTTGCCCTGACCCCGCGGGAGACGTGTAGGCTCCGCGCCAAGAACAAGGTTCAGGGAGCGGAAGCCGTGCACGACCTCATCATCCGCAACGGAACGATCGTAGACGGTACGGGCGCTGAGCCCTTCGCCGGCGACATCGCCATCGACGGCGACCGCATCGTGGAGGTCGGCGAGGTTTCGGGTATCGCCCGGCGGGAGATCGACGCCGAAGGCTTGCTGGTCACGCCGGGCTGGGTGGACATCCACACCCACTACGACGGCCAGGCGACCTGGGATCCGCTGATGGCGCCCTCCAGCTGGCACGGCGTGACGACGGCGATCATGGGCAACTGCGGCGTGGGCTTCGCGCCCGTGCGGCCGGGCCAGGAGCCCTTCCTCATCGAGCTGATGGAGGGTGTCGAGGACATCCCGGGCTCCGCGCTGGCCGAAGGCATCGACTGGCGCTGGGAGAGCTTCGGCGAGTACCTCGACGCGCTGGAGGCCAAGCCGCGCGCCATCGACGTGGGCACGCACGTGCCGCACGGCGCCATCCGCGCCTATGTGCTGGGCGAGCGCTGCAACACCGACTACGTCCCCAACGCCGAAGAGGTCGCCGAGATGGCGGCCCTGGTGCGCGAGGGCGTGGCGTCGGGCGCGCTCGGGTTCTCCACGTCCAGGACCCTGCTGCACAAGGACAAGCACGGCGTGCACGTGCCCGGCACCTTCGCGGGCTCTGACGAGATGCTGGCGCTGGGGCTGGCCATGAAGGGGCTGCGCCACGGCGTCTTCGAGATGGTGTCCGACCACCTGGGCGACGAGGACGAGTGGACCTGGGTGAAGGACTTCGCCCACCAGACGGGGCTTCCCGTGACCCTGGTGGCGACCTCGGCCGGCGCCTACGAAGGCAACAAGATGTACAACATCGCCGAGGAGGCGCGCGCCCAGGGCATGGACATCCGCCCGCAGATCGCAGGCCGCCCGACGGGCATCCTGCACGGGCTGACCTCCAGCTTCCACGTCTTCGCGGGTCACCCGACCTGGCGCGGGAAGCTGGCGGACCTGCCGCTGGCGGAGAAGGTCGCGGCGATGCGCACGCCGGAGATCCGCCAGGCGCTGCTCTCGGAGGAGAGCGCCTTCCGCACCGGCATGATGGCCAACGGGGTCGAGGCGGCCCTCTGGTACGTGTTCCCGCTGGGCGACAATCCCAATTACGAGCCGGACCGCTCAGGCAGCGTCGCGGGGCTGGCGGAGGCCGCCGGCGTGCGGCCGCTGGAGATGATGTACGACCTGCTGCTGCGCGAAGAGGGCCGAGAGCTCTTCTACCAGCCGCTCGGCGCCTACGCGTCCTACAACTTCGACTTCTTCAGGAAGAACATGGAGCACCCGAAGGTGCTGTTCGGCCTCTCCGACGGCGGCGCCCACTGCGGCGTCATCGCCGACGCCGGCATGCCGACGTTCATCCTGAGCTACTGGGGGCGCGACCGCGAGAAGGGCGACCGCTTCCCGCTGCCGTTCCTGGTCCGCAAGCTGACCAGCGACACCGCGCGTGCGTATGGCCTCTCCGACCGCGGCGAGATCCGCCCCGGTCTGATGGCCGACCTCAACGTCATCGACTTCGAGAAGCTGCGGCTGTTCCGGCCGGAGGCCGTGCACGATCTGCCGGCGGGCGGCCGCAGGCTCGTCCAACGCGCCCAGGGATACCGCTACACCCTGAAGTCGGGCCAGGTGACGTTCGAGGACGGCGAGCCCACCGGCGCTCTTCCGGGCACGCTGGTGCGCGGCGGCCGCGAGGCGGTGATCCTGCCGGCGATGGCCGCGGAGTAGGGGACGAGAGCTAGGCTTCGGGCGCGTGGCTCGGTCCCGGGTCCAGTCTCGCCAGGTGCGACAGGCCTGCGGGGGTGATGTCCCATCCCTGTCGGCTGCGGGTCGCCAGGCCGAGCTCGGTGAGGCGCCGGGCGTCTGCGATGTTGAGGAAAGCGGTGAGCGTGCCCATGCTCTTTTCCGCGAGATTTCGCAGCGCGCGCAACTCGGCGTCCGAGAGGCTGATCATCCCGCAGGCTCCTTAGGCGACTATTTGCGCGCCTTCCGCGCCGCGTAGCGGAGATCGCGCCGGAGCTTTGCCTCCGCCTTGGTCAGCGCCTTGCGTTCTTTGCGTTCGCCGCGCCTGGCTTCCAGCGAGGCCGCTTCGGACGCCTCCAGGGCCGCCTGGGCGGCTTGGCTGGCATCGGCGGCCGCCTGGATCTTCGCGGCCTTCGCCGCGGCGCGGTCGTGCCGCACCTGGGCGAGCTCGGCGTCTCTGGCGGCTGCGCGATCGGATGGCTCAGGGGAAGGGACCGCAGGCCTGGGGCGGAACTTCGCCAAGCGCGCCTGGCGGGCCTCGGCGGCGGCTTTCAGGCGTTCAAGGAACCCGGCCTGCTCCTTCTCCCTCATCGTGCAAGGCCCGGATGAGGCGGCCGAACGCTCAGCGCGCGGGCTTCCTCGGCTTGCGCGAGGTCGGACCAGCTCGCTGCGGCCGCGCGATGCCGTCGGCGCACCTGATCTAGGCTTGCGTGATCGGCCGCGACGGAGGCCGCGAGCGCGCGTTCACGGTACTCCTTCGCCTTCAGGTCATGCTTGAGCATAGGCTGTCCCTGTTGGGCGCCACGGCGTCATGCGGTCGCCTCGGCCATGCGTCGCTCCAGCACACGCGCCAGACGAACCCCGAGATGGTCGAGCGACAGGTTCTGGAAAGGTGGGTGCGCCCGGCGGATGTCTTCGAGACTTGCCATCGGATCGCGTGCGAGGATGTCTTCGAGCGCCAAATCGGGTCTCGGTCGGTATCTGAAATTCATGGTCGGCATTTCCGGAGCGGCAGCGCGCCGCAAAGCGCGCCGCCGTCGGAATGGGTCGGTTAGGCCGCCTGGAGCTGGCCGGCCGACATCTTGCCGGTCCGCTGGTCGCGTTCGACCTCGAATCCGAGCTTCTGGCCTTCCTGGAGCGAGGCCATCCCCGCCCGTTCAACCGCGGAGATGTGCACGAACACGTCGTTGCCGCCGGCCTCGGGCTGGATGAAGCCGAAGCCCTTTTGGCCGTTGAACCACTTTACGGTGCCAATTTGCATAATTGTCCCTTTCCGGACACGAGCTCTCGCACCCGAAGTGGGCGGCGAGATCAAATTTTCGGAGAGGGTCGTAAACTAGTGCGGCGCCGGAATTATTCAGATCGGCGGATGCGCCAGGCGAGCCAAAGCGATATTTGACTTTCTCAGGATGGGGGATGCGGGTCGAAAACGCAAGGCAATTCCTGATTGAGACTGTTTTGATCCTAGAGAAATGCTAAGCAAGAACCTGAACGCCCACGCTCGTCCACGCCGGTTGATCCATGAAAACACCATCGCCAACGCCGCCCCGCAACGCCGCTTCAGTTCGGTTTCGAACCGAGATCCAGGACGCGGAGGCGGCCGGTGTGGCCCGTGAGGACATGACGCTGCACCTCACCTTGAACGACGTGAATCAGATCCAGCGCGACACGAGCCTGGCCGTAGCGGACCTGAACTTCGCAGGCGGGGTCATGCGCTACCTCGGCGTCCGCGTCGAAAAGGGCGGAACGCCTGCCAGCTTCCTGATCAGGCCCGCGCCGCGCAGCGCGCCGCCGGTCGAGCTCTCCTAGGCCGGGATCGGGTCCCGGACGGGCCGTCTCGCTCCCGCAGGCGCCGTGTTCGCCTGCGCCAGGATCGCCTGCTTGCCCTGGTCGTTGAAGGCCAGCAGCCGGCGCATGTAGTCGAAGCGGACGTAGTCGCGGCCGGTGGCGGTGGTCTTCTCGAACCAGTCGTCCTCGCCCAGCATCTCGCCGAGCCTGGGCGGATTGCGCCAGATCATCTGCTCGTCGATCTTCTTCGCTTCCAGACTGCGCAGGATGCCGCGGTTGAAGTGGCTGTGCAGCGTCACCCGCTCGCCCGGCTGGGTGCGGTCGCCCTGCCAGTGCCAGACGCCTTCAGTGAAGAACACCACCGAGCCCTTGGGCATCAGGATCGGCACGCCGGCGCCCGGATCCTCGCCCGGCCGGGGCGGGCGCCGCAGGCGGTGGCTGCCGGGGACGAGCACCGTCGGCCCGGAGGCTTCCGTCCAGTCCTCGAACGCCCAGACGCCGACGCCGGTCATGGCGAATTCGGGGTAGGGGTCGGGCACGTGAGCGTAGTCGGTGTGCAGCGGGATGAAGCCGGCGCCTGGGCCCCGGCGGATGCAGCTCAGGGAGGCGATGACCGCGCCGCGCCCCAGCGAGGCGTCGATCAACGTCATCAGCAGCGGGTTCAGCGCCAGCCGCTCGAAGGCGCGGCCGTGGTAGAGCATCCAGTTCATCGTCTGGTAGCCGTGGGTCGCCAGGGTTGCGAGGATCGCCTCGCGCGCCTCGTCGGCGAACTGCGGCGTGATGGCGTTCTCGATGATGGTGTAGCCCTGGTCCTCCATCTCGCGGATCTTCCCGGCCAACCCCTGACGGGCGGCCCGATGCGCCAGGTCGGGGTTCTCCACCGTCTTGCGGCCGAGGTGGTCGAAGAGGCCCGCCAGCACGTCCAGGGCGCGCCGGTCCAGGCTCCCGCGCACCGTCATGGCGTTCGGCCCGTAGAGGTGGGCGGTCTCGCGCAACAGGGTCGCGACCCCGCCGGGGGCTGAGATCCCCACCATCTGGCCGGCGGTGAGCGCCGCCTGGTAA
The DNA here is from genome assembly GCA_028869395.1 of Alphaproteobacteria bacterium. Classification (GTDB taxonomy): domain Bacteria; phylum Pseudomonadota; class Alphaproteobacteria; order Caulobacterales; family Caulobacteraceae; genus Phenylobacterium. The sequence goes on from JAGWSE010000195.1 coordinate 16,390, forward strand.
TCGCCCTCGACAACGAGGTCGGCCGCCGGGTCGAAGTCCGCCCTCACCGCGAACGCCGCGCCGTCGAAGCAGATGGTGCAGCCGCCGGCCTCCCCGGGAAGCGCGAGGTGCGGCGGCGCGTCCGTGAAGTGCCCGCTGACGGAGAACGGGGCCTGGCCCTGCAGCCTTGCGGCGGGGGCCGGGCGCTCGATGCCCCGGCCGACCTCGCCGGCGAGGTAGCGCCGCGCTTCCTCCAGCCATCGATCGGACAGGAACTCGACGTGGTGCGGAAGGGTGATCATACGACGTCCTCCTCCAGGCGCGCCCGTCCCGCGAGGCGGACCCGCAACGGAACAGTCCGCCCGGCGGGGCGACAGGTCAACGCGGACCCGGCGTCAGGTCGTGCGGGCGGGCCGGCCGGTCAGGCGCCGAGCTCCATCGGCGCGTCGGGATCGCGGCTCCACTCCGACATGGAGCCGTCGTAGACCGCCACGTCCGGGTGGCCGAGGCGGGTGAGGGCGAGCGCGTCCATGGTCGCCGAGATGCCGCCGCCGCAGTAGCAGATCACGCGCGGCCGCGCGAAGGCGCCGACGCTCTCGAACAGCGCCTTCAACTCCGCGTCGCTGCGGTAGCGGCCGGCCTCGTCCGTCAGCGCCGCATAGGGGACGTTGACGCTGCCCTTGATGTGGCCCTTGCGGCCGTAGTTGGTGGCCGAGTCTCCCCGGTGCACGCTGGGCGACAGGGCGTTGATGGTGCAGACCGCGCCGTCGCCGATCGCGGCGCCGACGGCGGCCTTGTCGGCCCAGGCGCCTGGGCGGTCCTTCAGAGTCAGGCGCGCAGGGGGATAGCGTCGGCTTCCGGTCTCGGCGGGGCGGCCTTCCGCGGTCCAGGCGCCGAAGCCGCCGTCCAGCACCGCCGCGCGCTCGAAGCCCGCGGCCCGCAGCATCCACCAAAGGCGCGTGGCCCACATGGGCGTGGTCGTGGTGTAGGCGACGACGCGGCTGTCCTCGCCGACGCCCGCCGCGCCCAGCGCCCGCGCCAGCGCCTCGGCCGGCATGTGGGTGAAGTTGAGCGGCGAGGACGGGTCCGAGAGCTCGCCGGCCAGGTCGAGGAACGCCGCGCCGGGGACGTGTCCCGCCTCGTAGTCGGCCCGCCCGCTCTCCACGCGATAGGGCCCCGGGCTCGAGGGCCGCAGGTGCATCGTGACGTCGAAGATCCGGAGGTCCGGATCCCCAAGGTGGGCCTGCAGCCACTCTGTCGAGACCAGGCCCCGGCCGTCCCAGACTTCCATGTCGCGCCCTCCCATCCGGCGGCTCTGACGCCGCTCGCGTTCGGCCTTGACTATAGACCCATCGGGCCGCGCCGCGAGGGCTTCGCGGTCAGCCGCCGGCAGGCTCCAGGGCGCGGGCGAGCGCGCCCAGCAGGCTGGCCGCGGTCACCGGCTTGGCGAGATGCAGGTCCGCGCCGGCGGCGGTGGCCTCCTCGGCGTGCTGCCGCATGGCGTTGGCGCTCAGCATGATGACGGGCGTGCGCGGCCGTTCCGGATGGCGGGCCTCCAGCTCGCGAATGGCCCGGGTGGCGGCCA
>JAGWSE010000196.1 GCA_028869395.1 Alphaproteobacteria bacterium
ATCACCACGAAGGCGTTGTTGAGCGTACGCCCGCGCATGAAGCCCACCGGCGCAATCTCGATGGCGCCCTCCGCCATCAGCGCCCGCACGCGCTTCATCGAGAGCCGATCGGAGAGCGCGTCGTAGAGCGGGCGCAGATAGGGGGCCAGCTTGTCCTCGGCGTCGCCAGGCAGAAAGCCGATGGACTCGCCGGCCTCGACGGCGGGGCGGGACAGCACGATCCGCCCGACGCGGCCCGACTCCAGCGCCTCCACGGCCTTCGCGATGGCGAGGTAGGTCTTGCCGGTGCCGGCCGGGCCAAGCGCCACGACGAGGTTCCTTTCGTCGATGGCCTTGATGAGCTTCTCCTGTCCGGGAGACTTGGCCTTCACGGTCTTGAGGTAGCCTTGCTCGCGCTCCTCCGCTTGACCCAGAGGCGACCAGCCGCCGCGATCGATGGGCAGCCGACGAATCTTGTCGTCGCCCTCGAACTGCCCGGCGTCGAAGGCGCCTTCGCGCAGCTGTCGCTTCAAGGCTCGTTTGCTCATCAAGGCCTCCTCAAAGGGGCATGAAAAAGGGCGCGTCCGCGAGGAGGCGCCCTGGGGTGATCGACGATGTGGAAGCGCGGCGGCCTGAGCCGCCGGATGGCTCGGGATCCAGTTGTGATCCGGGCGGCGAGGCCCGCAAGGACGGCAGACTGAGCGCCATCAAACTCCCACCAGCGCGAGGCGTGGAGACCTCCTCGGTCCCCCGGCGTCCAAGATGGCTATCGCCCCCTCGAATCGCCCGACTAGAATGATCCTAACGTCCTTTCGGAGTCGTTAAACGGCGCGATTGTCGCAAGAAGAGGAATGCGCGGATGGCTGTCTACAATTTGGGCGATGTGACGCCTGAATTACCGAACGATGACGAATACTGGATTGCGCCCAACGCAGCCGTTATCGGACGAGTCGTTCTGAAGAAAAACGCCTCCGTCTGGTGGGGCGCAACCTTGCGAGGCGACAACGACCCCATCGTCGTCGGCGAGAACTCCAACGTGCAGGACGGATCCGTGCTGCACACGGACACCGGCTCGCCGCTGACCATCGGGAAGAACGTGACCGTTGGTCACATGGTGATGCTGCACGGCTGCGAGATCGGAGACAATTCGTTGGTCGGCATCGGCTCCATCATCCTGAACGGTGCGAGGATCGGGAAGAACTGCCTCATCGGCGCCAACTGCCTGATCACCGAGGGCAAGGAGATTCCCGACAATTCGCTGGTGATGGGCGCGCCCGGCAAGGTGGTGCGCGAGGTCTCGGAGGCTCAGGCCCGGATGCTGGCGGCGGGTTCAATGCACTATGTCGAGAACTGGAAGCGGTACCGCAGCGGGTTGCGGGGAGCTTGACGGACCCAAGGTCGCCCTGCGCTCAATCGTGAGGACAAGGGCGGGGAGGGCGCGCGATGCCATACGAGTTCATTCGCGTGGAGCGGGAAGGGCCGATCACGACGGTGATCCTGAACCGGCCCGAGGTGATGAACGCGCTGCATTCGCCGGCGCATTTCGAGCTGGACGAGGCGTTCAACGCCTTCCGCGACGATCCGGATCAGTGGGTGGCCATCGTCACTGGCGCGGGCGATCGGGCCTTCTCCGCCGGCAACGACCTGAAGCACCAGGCGGGCGGCGGGAAGATGGGTTCGCCGCCCTCGGGGTTTGCTGGGCTGACCAGCCGCTTCGACCTGACAAAGCCGGTGATCGCCGCCGTGAACGGGGTGGCCATGGGCGGTGGCTTCGAGATCGCGCTGGCCTGCGACATCATCGTGGCCTCTGAAGGTGCGGTCTTCGCCTTGCCGGAGCCCCGGGTCGGGCTGGCGGCGCTCGCCGGGGGGCTGCACCGGTTGCCGCGCGAGATCGGGACCAAGCGTGCGCTCGGCATGATCCTGACGGCGCGGCGGGTGACAGCGGCGGAAGGCGCGGCGCTTGGCTTCGTCAACGAAGTGGTCCCCGCCGGCGAGTTGATGGCGGCGGCCAGGCGGTGGGCCCAGCAGATCTGCGAACTTTCGCCGATGTCGATCCGCGCCTCGAAGGAGGCGGTCTACCGAGGTCTCGCCGAGCCTACCCTGCAGGCCGCGATGGAGGGGCAGAACAAGTACCCGGCTGTTGCGGCGCTCTTCCGATCGGAGGACTTCGTCGAGGGGCCTAAGGCCTTCGCCGAGAAGCGGCCGCCGCAGTGGAAGGGGCGGTAATCCTTCCGCTTGTTCCCGCGAAGGCGGCAATCCAAGCGGCGTCGCCGCGGTGGACTCAGCCTGGGTCCCCGCCTGCGCGGGGATGAGCGGTTTTGGTGATTGCCACAAAGTGACTCCCGCGTCAGGTTCGGGGCGGCTGGGCCTTACGAGACGGACGTGACCGCAATGGATCGCTACGACTACATCATCATCGGCGCGGGCTCGGCCGGGTGCGTGCTGGCCAACCGACTTTCCGAGGACCCTGCGACCAAGGTCCTGCTGCTGGAGGCCGGCGGCAAGGACAGCTCGCTGATGATCAAGATGCCGGCCGGCGTCGGCGGGCTGATCGGCAAGCAGGGGCCCTACAACTGGGGCTTCTGGACGGAGCCGGAGCCCAACCTGGACAATCGCAGGCTCTGGTGGCCCCGCGGCAAGGGCTGGGGCGGCTCCTCCTCGATCAACGGCATGATCTACATCCGCGGCCATGCGCGCGACTACGACCAGTGGCGGCAGATGGGGCTGAGCGGCTGGGCCTATGCGGACGTGCTGCCTTACTTCAAGCGAGCCGAGACCTTCGAGGGCGGCGCCGATTCCTGGCACGGCGGAGAGGGCCCGCTCTACGTTTCCAAGGCGTCCTCGCCGAACCCGATCTATCGGGCTTCCATCGAGGCCGGGCGGCAGGCGGGCTATCCGCTCACGAACGACTTCAACGGATTCCAGCAGGAGGGTTTCGGGCCATACCAGCTGACCATCCGCGACGGGCAGCGCTGGAGCGCCGCGCGGGGCTATCTGCATCCGGTTATCGATCGGCCGAACCTGACCTGCCTCACCGGCGCGCGCACCACGCGCATCCTCGTGGAAGGCGCTCGCGCGGTGGGCGTCGAGATAATGGAGGCCAAGGCGCCCCGGCCCAGGGCCGTCTATGCCGACGCCGAAGTCCTGCTCTGCGCCGGCGCCGTTCAGTCGCCGCACATCCTCCAGCTCTCCGGGATCGGAGATCCGGAGGAACTGACCCGCCACGGGATTCAGGTGCGCCACGAGCTCAAGGGGGTCGGCGCGAACCTCCAGGACCATCTGGACGTCTGCCTCTCGTGGGAGTGCCCCAAGCCGATCACCATCTATTCGATGCGCAAGGGCCTGATCAAAACCCTCGGCGTGGGGCTCAACTACGCCCTGTTCGGCAAGGGCATCGGGCGGCAGAACTTCCTGGAGGCAGGCGCCTTCCTGCGCTCGCGCCCCGACCTCGACAGGCCGGACCTGCAGATCCACACGGTGCTCGCCATCATGCAGGATCACGGCAAGGTGCAGGTGAACAAGGACGGCTTCACCTTCCACGTGTGTCAGCTCAGGCCTGAGAGCCGAGGCCGGATCGGGCTGAAGTCCGCCGATCCGATGGCCGATCCCGCCATCTTCGCCAACTACCTCTCGGCCGAGGAGGACCGGCGGGCGATCCGCGAGGGTGTCAAGATGATGCGCGAGGTGGCCGCCCAGGCCGCGCTCGATCCCTATCGAGGGGCGGAGTTCGCCCCCGGTGCTTCGGTGAAGACTGACGCCGAGATCGACGCCTGGATCCGCCGCTCGGCCGAGACGATCTACCACCCGGTCGGGACCTGCCGAATGGGCGCTTCGGGCGACGCCATGGCCGTCGTGGACGGGGAGCTGAAGGTCCGCGGCCTGGCCGGCCTGCGCGTGGTCGACGCGTCCGTGATGCCGACGCTGGTGGGGGGCAACACCAATGCGCCGACCATCATGATCGCCGAGAAGGCCTCCGACATGATCCGCGGGCGCGCCGCCCTGAAGCCGGAAGACGCGCCGGTCTTCGAAGATGGGCTGCAGGCCGCCTAGTCAGCGGTCCTACCGCCGCGCGCCGCTCGCGGCGTCGGCGACATCGGCGGTCCGGAACACGGGGCCGCCGCTGTAGGTGAAGTAGATCTTGCCCTG